>CAZDUT010000017.1:0-25585 GCA_964508695.1 uncultured Alteromonas sp. | reverse complement strand
TAGGTCGCGTTGTGCAGACCTTGTTTATCTGCGTCACTGGCCTCCAGGATACGGATTCCGGTTTGCTTATAATAACGGTTTCTGGCGGACTGGCTGGTAACCAGCATATCATTGGCAATGATGGTTCTGACCTGGGTGGCGAGCAGGCTGTTGATTTGCTGATAACTGGGACGTATAAAATAATAGGTGACCGACAGGTAAGAGACGACCTGATTGATCAGCAGCAGCACGCCGATCAGCAACACCGTTTGTCCGAACGCACTTCTTGGCAGTAACCGCACCGCAATCCCCAGTTATCGACGTCTGTGCATCAGGCTGTTTTCTCGCCATCCGGCACAAATACGTAGCCCAGGCCCCAGACGGTCTGAATGTAACGTGGGTTAGTCGGATCCTTTTCCAGCATGCGGCGCAGGCGGGAAACCTGAACATCAATACTGCGCTCCAGGGCACTGTAATCGCGTCCCCTGGCCAGGTTCATCAGTTTGTCCCGGGACAGCGGCTCACGGGGGTGTGTGACCAGTGATTTGAGTACCGCAAACTCGCCGCTGGTGAGGGTCATTGGCGTGCCGGACGCAGTCATTTCACGGGTTGCCAGGTTCAGTGCATAGTCGCCAAACTCGACCACCTGCTCGTCGCGCGAGGGCGCGCCGGGAGCCTCATTGGTTTGTCTGCGTAACACAGCTTTTACCCGGGCCAGCAGCTCGCGGGGATTGAAGGGCTTTGGCAGGTAATCATCTGCGCCCATTTCCAGGCCGATAATGCGGTCCACCTCGTCGCCCTTGGCGGTTAGCATGACTATTGGCAGCGGATTATCTGATTTTCGGATACGCCGGCAGATCGACAGGCCGTCTTCGCCCGGCAGCATTAAATCGAGCACCATCAGGTGAAAGTTTTCGCGCTCCAGCATTCTGTCCATCTGATCGGCATTGGCTGCCGCGCGGACCTGAAATCCCTGCTCCACCAGATAGCGCTCCAGCAGGCTGCGAAGTCGCATGTCATCGTCGACAACAAGAATTTTTGAGGTTTCCTGACCCATACGCAATTTCCGAAACTATTTTTTTTAACTATAACCAGTCATGTAGCGTTAACAAAGCGAAAGTGACCGTTAAGGCGTCAGCGCATTGTTACAAATGATGTCATTGGCATTTCAGGGGGCCGTAATGACGGGTCTTAGTCGCCGATCCAGTCCATCTGATGGCCGGCCCGCCGCTTTTTCGCGAGCAAGTCTTCAATCAACGGGGTAAGGATAAGCTCCATGGCCAGTCCCATCTTGCCGCCTGGCACAACGATGGTGTTGATGCGTGACATAAATGCACCGTCAATCATTTGCAGCAGATAAGGATAATCGACATTTTTCATTTCCCGGCGAAAGCGTACAACCACGAAACTTTCATCCTGGGTGGGAATTTCCCGGGCGCTGAAAGGGTTTGAAGTGTCCACGGTGGGCACACGCTGGAAATTGACGTGAGTACGGGAAAATTGTGGTGTGATGTACTGAAAGTAATCATCCAGGCCACGCACGATACTGCTCATGACGGCTTCGCGGGAATGCCCGCGGTCGGTGGTGTCGCGGACGATTTTCTGGATCCATTCGAGGTTAACGATGGGTACCATGCCGACCAGCAGATCGACATGCTTGGCGACATTGTTCTCTTCTGTTTTTACGCCGCCATGCAAGCCTTCATAAAACAGCAGGTCTGTATTTTCCGGCAGGTCCTGCCACGGTGTGAAGGTACCGGGCATTTGATTAAACGGTACCGCTTCATCAAACGTGTGCAAATACTGGCGAAAGCGACCGGTGCCGGCGCTGCCATATTCACGAAATACCGTTTCCAGCAGTTCAAAATCGTTCGCCTTAGGACCAAAGTAGCTGATATGCCGCCCCTGCTCCTGAGCTTTTCTGATCTCCACTTCCATTTCTGGCCGGGTATACCGGTGAAAGCTGTCTCCCCCCACCACAGCAGCATCAATCTTCAGGTTACGGAAGATATGTTGAATCGCATTGGTTGTGGTGGTTGTGCCGGCACCAGAGGACCCGGTAATGGCAATGATAGGGTGTTTTACAGACATAGAGTCACTTGAGATTGAACCGGACTCTAGTTATAAGCTTCTGCGTGCGATTAATCAAGAGCAGCCCGTCAGGGATCGTGCTTTTCGTTAGTGTGGTGATGATGTTGCAGCAGCTTTACAATCAGTCTCGCCTCTTCCTCATCTAAATCAAGCAGTTCCCTGACTCTTTCAAGGTGATTTGCATCTGTTTCACTGATCCTGCCATCGGCAATCACTGTGCGCACTGAGTCGCGGAAACGGGCACGCCGCTGTTCCATCTGCGCTGTAAAGCTCGACGAAAGAATGCCGGCAGGCAGTGCATAAAGGCCGACCCCCAACAGGGTTATAAACCCGCCAAACACCTTACCCAGTGTAGTCACCGGTACCACGTCGCCGTAGCCAACGGTGGTCAGGGTTACTAATGCCCACCACAGCGACGCCGGAATACTGGAAAATACCTCGGGCTGTGCACTGTGCTCCAGATAGAAAATAACCGTGGCAGCGATAACCATTAAAATCAGCAGCATGGTAGTGGCGGCGAGCAGTGTCCGGGCCTCTTTGCGAATGGCTGCAATAATGGTCTGCATTGAGCGCGAGTAACGACCCAGTTTAATCATACGTACAACGCGAAACAGTCGCAGTACCCGTAGATCGATGTTAACCAGCGGCCCCAGATAAAACGGCAGAATAGCCAACAAATCAATCAGCGCCATCGGACTAACCAGGTAGTCTATACGTCGCTCCCAGCGGGGTTCCTCAGGTTTGTGCGGATGGGGCGTCAGAGGGGAAACCCACACCCGCAACAGGTACTCAAGGGTAAAAATTGCCACCGATACCAGCTCGAAAATAGCAAACTCACTATGCCAGCGTCGGTACACATCGGGCATGGTTTCAAGCATCATGGCAATGACGTTCGCGATTATCAGCGCAATAAGCAATCCGTTTACCACGCGACCGGCGCGTCCCTCTGCTCGCGGGGAGGAAGGCGTGTGCAAAATACGGTATATCGTGTGTTGGGCAGACATATTTATCACCTTTTTTATGGTGTCTGCGACAGCCGGGGACCAGGAGGCGCCTGACTGTCTCTGTTTCAGCTTACTGCTACTTGTCACAAAAAGCGAAATCCCTTTTCTAAAAACGTGTGTTGTCAACGAAAAGACGGTTAGCCCGAACCGGTGGTGCCGGCATAAAGCGCGGCTGCGCCGGTCATGCGCATTCTGACAGGCTCTGTTCATTGGTCGGGTGCCGCAGAATTTTGGCAGTGAAGATAAACCAACAGGGATGGCACTGCGTACCAACATATCGGTATAGTTGTCAGATTTTTTTACACTTAATCGGCTGATGGAAGTCCAGCGTCTGTATTGATGGAAGTGGGTCAGGTTTACTGCCCTGATGGGGCGCAGCCCTGCCAAAAGATGCTGGGTTTTTGAGTAAGTGTTTGAAAAATAAACAAAAGCGATGTCGATGTTTTTTACATTCAGCACGTTGTTAAGCGTAAAGTGCATATAAAACAATGTGTTGCGATTGTGGCCCCGATTTTGAACTGTCCCTGAATGTTGGAATAATCAAACTATAAAAAAGGGACTGCACATGAATAAACTCCTTTCAGGCACCGTGGCTTTGGTGTCACTTGTATCAGCAACCATCAGCGCCGCACCTATCCATAGTGATTCAGGCTGGATAACCAGCGATCGCTTTGGTTATGCAGGAACAATCACGAAGTACAGCGATGCCGGCCTGACAAACCAGGTGGATGTGGTGAACGTCGCAGAGCGTGACCTGTCCTTATGGTCGGTATTTGGCGTTGCGGCTGCTGACGATTCCGCGATTGCAACGGGCTCGTGGTGGTACAGCACGGCTGTTGATGAAAACAATGAGGCCCGCGGCGCTGGCTGGGGCAATACTCACGGCAATACCGGCGCAGGCTTTATGCAATATTACAATTGGGGCGACTACGCTGATTTAGCAGAAATTCAGGATGTGTCGTTTGGGTTTGACAACTTTGACGGGACTCACTGGACGGATTTTCTGTTTTCCATGTCTGTGCGCAACGGTGATTCAGCTGCACGTTTAAGTGCCCCGGACAATGTCGCCGATGCAGGTATGTTTCTGGAACTGGATATTGAACTGACAGCCACAGGCCTCGAAGGCATGCAGGTTGGCGATATGATCACAGCCAATGGTGAACCTGTGGGTGTGAGTGGCAGCATGCGTGGTTTGTTTCTGGGCAGTGAAACAGATGGTGGTCAAAGCAACGACGGGTATTACTATGTGTTCGATCTCGACCTCAATATGGACAACTGGGCCTTTGCCAATCGCGACGATCTGGTAGGCTACGAGTTTGCAGACAGCAGCTTTGCCGCTCAGGTGTCTCAGGTGCCGGAGCCAGGCATGCTGGGTCTGTTTGGTCTTGGACTGGCAGGGCTGGCGCTGCGCCGCAGAAAACTCGTCTGATTGCAGATCGTTAGACAAAAAAAGGGCTACCCCGAGAGGTAGCCCTTTTTCATTGGTGTGACTTGCCAGTTAGTGAGATGAGCGCTCCCTGGCGATTGCACGGTGAGCGATATCAGTGCGGTAGTACATGTCGGCGAAGTGAATGTGACCAACAATGTCATAGGCGCGTTGCTGCGCCTCAGTCACATTTTTCCCCAGCGCTGTTGCACACAGCACACGTCCGCCACTGGTGACTACGTCGTCGTTGTTAAGGCTGGTTCCGGCATGAAAGACCTTACCGTTTTCGGTATCAGCCTCTTCCAGACCGCCAATGGGGTGACCTTTCTCATAGCTGCCCGGATAGCCGCCCGCGGCCAGCACCACGCCAACTGCCGCGCGATCGTCAAAGGAAATGTCGCAACTGTCCAGCTTACCCTCGCAGGCTGCCTGGCAGAGCCCGACTAAATCTGATTGCAGGCGCAACATAATAGGCTGCGTTTCCGGGTCGCCAAAGCGGCAGTTATATTCAATCACTTTGGGCGTACCGTCTGCCATGATCATCAGGCCCGCATACAAAAAGCCTTTGTAAGGCATGCCTTCCTGCGCCATGCCGTCAACGGTTGGGTGTATGACTTCCTGCATAATTCGGTCATGGATAGACGGGGTAACCACCGGCGCCGGTGAGTACGCTCCCATCCCCCCGGTATTGGGACCAGTGTCACCGTCAGCAGCACGCTTGTGATCCTGACTGGTGGCAAATGGCAGCACGTTTTTGCCGTCAACCATGACAATAAACGAGGCTTCCTCACCATCTAAGAACTCTTCAATGACTACCCGACTGCCTGCCTCACCAAAGGCATTGCCTGACAGCATGTCACGGATGGCAGCTTCTGCATCCTCTTCGTTCATCGCCACGATAACGCCTTTTCCTGCGGCGAGTCCGTCAGCCTTGATCACGATAGGAGCCCCCATTTCCCGCATATAGGCAATGGCAGGGTCGACCTCAGTAAAGGTCTGGTAATTGGCTGTAGGAATATTATGGCGAGCAAGAAAGTCTTTGGTAAAGGCCTTTGACCCTTCTAACTGCGCGGCAGCCTGGCTCGGACCAAATATCGCCAGTCCGGCTGCCTCAAACGCATCAACGACACCTGCAACCAGCGGCGCTTCCGGACCAACAATCGTCAGCGCTACGTCTTTGTCCTGAGCAAAATCAAGCAGTGCATCGATGTCAGTTACATCGATGGCGACATTTTCAAGCTTGTTTTCACGCGCGGTGCCGGCATTACCGGGTGCCACAAAAACGGTCGCAACAGAAGAAGATTGCGCGGCTTTAAAGGCCAGCGCATGCTCGCGGCCGCCGCCGCCAATTACAAGTACGTTCATTAAAAGTCCTGTCTTACGATTTGGGTTTTACAAATTTCAAGGTCATGCGATTACTCTCACCGATGGCCAGATACTTCTCGCGATCCTGATCGTCCAGTGCCAGGCGAGGCGGTAACGTCCAGACACCACGGGGGTGGTCAGCATTATCGCGTGAATTGGCATTGATATCACTGCTTTCGACAAGTTCAAAGCCGGCTTTTTCTGCAGCATCAACGACCAAAGAACGTTTCATGTAGCCGCTGTCTTTCATTGCAGCATCACTGCCTGACTCCGGCATTTCATGCTCGACAACGCCCAGAATACCGCCGGGTTTCAGCGCGTTATAAAAGCTTTCAAACGCCTTATAGGTATCCTCCTTGCCGCCGTTCATGTACCAGTTATGCACGTTACGGAACGTCAGTACGGCATCGGCTGAGCCCGGTTCTGCAATCTCGTGGGCCTTGCCCGGATGAAACTCGGTCAGCGTCACAGCCGAAAAGTGCTCAGCCTCTTTCATCTTATCCTTAAAGCCTTTTAAGGATTTACGGTAGTAGTCGTGCGACTCGTCATCAATATAAAAGTGTGCGGCGATGTATTCGCCATCTTCTTTTAACAACGGGGTGAGGATATCGGCATACCAGCCGCCACCCGGCCAGATTTCCACAACAGTCATATCCGGCTCAATACCGAAGAAACGCAGTGTTTGCTGAGGATTACGGTACTCATCGCGGGCTTTGGCATTCGCGTCGCGGTGCTCTCCTTTTACGGCGTCGATAATTGGGTCGGCATTGACGATAAAACTGCCAAGTCCCAGTGATACGGCGAATACATAGTGCGCAAACTTTTTCATATCTGATTCCTTAATGTCAGTGTTTACTGTCGATATGGTACTGCTTACAGGGTTAATCAGATTAAGCCTACACCATTTTATAAAAGAAGGTGCGGGTATGTGTCAGGCAGGCTACCGGGATAACCCGCCTGACCACAGCGGCGATCAGTGTCGGAAGTGACGCATACCGGTAAAGACCATGGCAATACCATGCTCATCGGCAGCCGCAATGACTTCGTCGTCGCGCATAGAGCCGCCTGGCTGAATAACCGCCTTGATACCGGCCTCGGCAGCGGCATCAATGCCATCGCGGAACGGGAAGAAGGCGTCAGAGGCCATCACCGAGCCCGCGACTTCCAGATTCTCATCGGCGGCCTTGATGCCGGCGATCTTGGCAGAATATACGCGGCTCATCTGACCGGCACCTACGCCAATGGTCATCCCGTCTTTGCTGTATACAATAGCGTTAGATTTAACGTATTTGGCGACTTTCCAGCAAAACATCAGATCCCGCAGTTGCTGCTCGTCGGGCTGAGCCTTGGTGACGACAGTCAACTCGTCCATATCCACCATGCCAAAATCACGCTCCTGTACCAGCATACCTCCGTTGACGCGCTTGTAATCGTACCCTTCGGTTAGCTGACCATGCCAGTCGCCACAGGCCAGCAGACGAACATTTTTCTTGGCTGCTATCACGTCTTTGGCCTGCTCGGACACAGCGGGCGCGATAATCACTTCAACGAATTGACGATCAACAATGGCCTGTGCCGTGGCCGCATCAAGTTCGCGGTTAAACGCGATGATGCCGCCAAATGCAGACGTTGGATCGGTTTTAAATGCGCGATCATAGGCGGAAAGAATATCGTGACCAATCGCCACACCGCAGGGGTTGGCATGCTTAACAATTACACAGGCCGGCTCGTCAAACTCTTTCACACACTCCAGTGCAGCATCGGTATCGGCAATATTGTTGAACGAGAGCTCCTTACCCTGAAGCTGCTCGGCCGTCGCCACGGAGGCTTCCTGGACATGGTTTTCTACGTAAAACGCGGCATTCTGATGACTGTTTTCGCCGTAGCGCAAATCCTGCTTTTTGCGCATTTGCACGTTAAATGTCCGTGGGAATTCGCTGTGCTCGTGCTCACAGTCGTCTTCACATTCCACGGCATCGATGCGTGATCCGAAATAGTTGGCAATCATGCCGTCATACTCGGCGGTATGCTCAAAGGCTTTAACCGCCAGGTCAAAACGGGTCTGATGAGTCAGTGAGCCCGCATTTTGCTGCATTTCACTCAGCACCCTGGCGTAATCATCAGTATTCACCACAATGGTCACGTCGCGATGGTTTTTGGCCGCTGCACGCACCATGGTCGGGCCGCCAATATCAATGTTCTCGATGGCATCTTCCAGCGTACAGTCGTCTTTTGCGACGGTTTGTGCAAACGGGTACAGGTTCACTGCCACAAGGTCGATAGGCGCGATTTCATTTTGCGACATGACACTTTCGTCCTGACCACGTCGGCCAAGGATCCCACCATGGATTTTGGGGTGCAGCGTTTTTACCCTGCCGTCCATAATTTCCGGGTGACCCGTATGGCTGGATACTTCTTTTACCGGTAAGCCAGCATCGCTCAGCAGGCGGGCAGTTCCACCGGTGGAAAGTAATTCAACACCTGCATCGTGAAGGGCTTTAGCAAAATCAACGATACCGGTCTTATCTGACACACTAAGAAGTGCGCGGCGAATAGGTTTTGGAGTATGCATAGGTCTAGTAACTGTCAAAAGAGGTTGAAACAAAAAGAGCACCGAAAGGTGCTCTTGGGTGGGCAATGCCCGGATACTTTAGTTCATGCCATACTGCTTCAGTTTCTTGCGCAGTGTGCCACGGTTAATGCCCATCATGATGGCCGCGCGGGTTTGGTTGCCACGGGTATATGTCATGACTTCTTCAAGCAATGGTGCCTCAACTTCGGCCAGTACCATTTCGTAAAGGTTGTCGATGTTGGCGTTATCCAGTTGCTTAAGGTATTTGTTTACCGCCTGCTTTACCGAATCACGCAGTGGCTTTTGCGCCTGTGTCTGAGAAGGCGTCGTTACTGTGGTAGTAAAAGGTGAAGTCACGTTTTGATCGAACATAATACAATCTTGCTCTTTAGTTAGTCATCACTATGCTGCGGGAGAAATCTGTCGGGTTTCTCGACGTTGCAGCGATTCAAAATAATCATCAATCGCCGTGAGCTGCGCATCGGCCTGCTCTAAGGCGTTAAAGATTTTACGAAACTGACGCTCCTTATCATGCTCCGAGAGATACCAGCCCACGTGCTTTCGGGCAATTCGTACACCGGCAATGTCACCATAAAATGCGTGAACATTAGCTACATGGCTACGCAACACCTCATGTTGCTCTGACAGCGGCGGTGCATCGAGGGTTTCACCGGTTTCAAGAAAATGCAGTATTTGCTTGAAAATCCACGGATTTCCCTGCGCGCCCCGGCCTACCATCAGGCCATCAGCACCTGTGTACTCAAGCACCTCTTGTGCTTTTTGCGCAGAGGTAATGTCACCATTGGCAATGACCGGAATGGAAATTGCCGCCTTAATATTGGCGATGGTGTCGTACTCTGCGTGTCCTTTGTACATACAGGCGCGTGTTCTGCCGTGAACGGCCAGCGACTGTATGCCATTTTGTTCTGCAATACGGGCAATCTCTACCCCGTTTCGGTTGTCCGGATTCCACCCGGTGCGGATCTTCAACGTGACAGGCACGTCCACCGCATTGACCACCGCTTGCACAATCGACTCAACCAGCTCCGGATACTGTAGCAGTGCAGAGCCAGCGAGTTTTTTATTCACTTTCTTTGCCGGACAGCCCATGTTGATATCGATGATCTGCGCCCCGTTCTCAACATTAAACTGTGCAGCCTGAGCCATCAGCTCGGGGTCTGCACCGGCAATCTGAACCGATCGGATCCCTTCCTCACCAGTATGGTCCATGCGCGCCATTGATTTAGCGGTTTTCCATACCCGGGGGTTACTCGACAGCATTTCAGATACCACCAACCCAGCACCCATCCGCTTACAAAGCTGACGAAAAGGTCTGTCGGTCACGCCCGCCATGGGCGCTAGCATCAGATTGTTATCTAGCTCATAAGGACCAATACGCATAATTATTCATCTACAGCTGAACAGAAATTATACACCCGGCTCGAACGGGGCGCTAAGTGTACGCGTTTTCGCAATCGTTGAAAAGGCTAAAAATCGCACAAAATTTGTGGTCGGACTCTTGACAGAATGAAATTTCAAAGCTTATACACACCAGTAAATACGCTTGGTCGCGCGTTAGAACAAAGATAATTTATCTGGTAGCTCAGCAGGTTAGCGACGCGTGCCGCTTACCCGTGCCCACTCCCCGTCAACGCGGCTAGGTTCAAGATTAAAATCGGCCCGGTACGCTGATTCGATACTCTCAACCTGTTCTTCAAGTATGCCGGAAAGCACCAAATTACCGCCGGATCTGCAAAAATCGGTAATGGTTTGTCGTAGCGCCAGTAGCGGGCCGCTAAGAATATTGGCGATAACGATATCTGCAGCGATCGCAGGCTGATCTTTTGGCAGGTAAACCGACAACCTGTCGTCAACGGCATTGCGTCGGGCATTTTCCAGTGTGGCCTCAAGTGCCTGCGGATCGATATCAATAGCGATGACCGATGTGGCTCCCAGTTTAAGGGCTGCGATGGCCAGAATACCCGACCCGCAACCAAAATCGACAACGGTTTTGCCCTCTAGATCAAGCGCATCCAACCAGCGCAGACACAGTGCCGTCGTGGGGTGTGTACCGGTACCGAATGCCAGACCCGGATCGAGCAAGACATTGACCGCATCTGGGTCGGGGGCATCACGCCAGCTGGGGCATATCCATAACCGTTTGCCAAATTGCATGGGATGAAAATTATCCATCCATTCCCGTTCCCAGTCCTTGTCTTCCAACGGATCAAGCTTGTAGCTGAAGGTATCGCCCAGCGCTGGCATCTGGCGCAATTGGGTGACAATACCGTTGATGTCGTCGCTGGCGTCAAACAGGCCAATTACCCGGGTATCCGGCCACAACATGATTTCGCCAGGTTTGGGCTCGTACATCGGAGTGTCTTTGGCATCGACAAATGTTACTGCCTGCGCACCCACATCGCTTAAACAGTCACCTATGCGCTGTGCATTGTCCGATGTGGTTTCAATCAACAGCTGTACCCACGCCATTTTTTACCCCTCTATAATTAACCCAGCGCGTATTGTAGCAGTGCCTGTTGCTATCGTCAGAAGAAGTGTGGCGCATAACCCGTATTATACTTTGGGAGAATTGGTGAGCCTCGCAAAATTGTGTATGGTAAAACCTTACTTACATGCCTGTTGGTGGGACATGCGTCTGTTTTTATCTGTACTTGTTGTACTGTGCAGTGCGGTAGTTGTGCCTGTGACATCAGCGAAAACGGTGCATGTGGTGGTTGGCTGGAATAAGCCGCCCTACGTCATCTCTGAAACAGACTCAGGCTTTGAACTGGAGCTGACAAGACAAATTCTGCAAACGCTTGGTCACGACATGCAGCCCGTTTATGTGCCGTTCGGGCGCACTATGACAATGGTTGAAGACGGCAATGTGGATATTGTGCTCACCGTCAACGCAGGTCACGCTGTTGAAAGGCACTTGCTGACCGCGCCCTATGTGACATACCAAAACGTGGCGGTAACACTCAAAGCCAGGCAACTTGCGATCGGCTCGCTCAGTGACATGGAGGGGCACAGCGTCATCGCTTTCCAAACTGCCGCCAACGTTCTGGGGGCAGACTATGCCAACGCGGTAAAAAGTGCATCGGGCTACCTGGAAATGCCGGAACAGCAGCGTCAGGTCACCATGCTGTTACTAGGCAGTGTGGACATCGCGGTGATTGATCGTAATATCTTTATGTATTTCAAGCACAAGCTACCCGCCACATACCAGCATGCCACTGTACTGCACGAACTTTTCGGTATCAGTGCCTACAGCGCGGCCATTCGTGATCCCGTGCTACGTGGTCAGTTTGACCGCGAGTTACAAGCCATGAAAGGCGATGGCCGCTATGAAGCACTGCTTGAGGAGTTTGGGCTGGTCAACCTGCTCCACAGGCTGCCAGCCTCACAATATCAATTGCCAGATGTGACAAACTGACGAAGATCGTCGGTGAGCTTTTCCAGTGAAGGCTGGTGGATGTACATCATATGTCCTGCATCATAATATTCCATGGTCACACGGCGTTTATCGATGCCATGATGATTCATTGAGTATTCAGTGGCAAAAAACGGTGTGGCTAAATCGTAATAACCGTTTGCGATGAAAATACGGAAGTCCTTGTTCTGACGCATGGCCCGGGACAAGGTGGGGGTCATGGCCAAAAAGCCCTGACTGCGCGGGCTACTGCCCATCTGCCAATTCCAGTTGCCAAAGACTTCACCGGACAGTACGTTGTACTTCTCTTCCCGTGTGACGTCCAGTTCTGACACCATATAATGCTGTAACGCTGCGGTATAGGCGCCGTCAATTGCGTAGGAGGAGGGATCAGCCTCAAAGCTGCTGGAGACTTTAACGGCATCCTCACCTAAGTAACGACTGTCCAGTCGACCCACAACGTCACCGCGATCGCGTAACAACTCTTTCATGAAAAAGAACTCATTAATGCGCATGTCGGATTGCTTTATATAGCTTTTATCCAGGCCGGTGTAGGCATGCAGCTTGTCGACCACCGACGCTTTGGCTTGTTCATCGGCCAGTTGCCCCTGAAGTAGCACAGACGCATATTCGCCCAGCGCAAAGCTTTTAACCTCATTTAAGAAGCTTTGCAGGCTGTCGAATTGTTGTTTGTCCGGCAGCGCATCATGATACCAGGCTGTTGCTGCGTACGTCGGCAGAAACGTCAGATAGGGCAGATCGTTACCTTCTGTAAAATCTCCCGCCTGAAAATCTAAAATGGATGAGATCAGCATGACACCATTTAAATCAATGCTGCCACAACCCTCTTGCAACTCACCCACCATGGCTGCTGCCCGGGTTGTGCCATAGCTCTCACCGGCCAGGTACTTTGGCGAATTCCAACGCTTGTGGCGGGTAATGTAAAGGCGAACAAACTCAGCGAGTGCCTGCGCATCTTCTTTTACGCCCCAAAATGCTTTTCCTTCAGTTTCGCCAAGCGGTTTGGAATACCCCGTTCCCACCGGATCAATAAACACCAGATCGGCAACATCGAGCAAACTGTGGCTATTGTTTGTGATGGGGTAAGGCGGCGCGCCGACCTTGCTTGCATCGCTGGGCAGTACCACCCGTTTCGGGCCGAACAGGCCCATGTGCATCCATACACTGGATGAGCCCGGGCCGCCGTTAAACACGAACAACAGCGGACGTTCGCTTTGATTATCCACATCGTCGCGAATGTAACTGATGCTAAATACCGACGCGGTAGGCTCGCCTTTATCGTTCTTTAAGTAGGTATCGCCCGCGTGGACGCTGTATTTTATATTGTTGCCGTTTATTTTCGCTTTGTGCGAGGTTTTCGACATAACCGGCTCAGGAATAACCGGGCTCGGCTTTTCGTCTTGTGCTGATACCGAAAAAACACTCAGCAGCCCTATCAGTGCAACGCTGAGCGCAGTGGTCCGGACTTTTAGCATGGATAAAATCTCCTCGTGATGTAGGGTAGCGCAATGATCATGGTTGACTATCAACCTGTGATGGCGCGTGCGCCCGTCGGATGGTAAATAAATAAACCTTGCCAGTGAGTAGGTGGGAGAACCAGCACTTTTCGTTGTATGGCTGGGTTTTAGAGGCAAGTAAAGCGCAAGCTGGTGTCGATTTCAGGAGAAACCAACACCTGGTATTACGTGTTATCCTGGTCGCTTGACCCAGGCGCTGCACCAGCCATTTACATCGACCAGCTTGCCGGGGAAGATGGCACAGGGACGTTTGCTCTTGCCTTCCTCGCCCTGGATATACATGCAGTTACCGCAATTCGACCCATCGACTGTCGACGATGAGGTATAGTTCAGTGCCTTCGCGGTGGGATCATCTGGGCTCAGTGGCTCCTGCGCATGTGCTCGCAGCGCAGTGGTGCCCAGCGTCATTCCAATCAGTGTTGAGCCTGACAATTTCAGAAAACCTCGGCGATCGACCGGTTTCATAACTCTCTCCAACAAAAATAGAATGAGAATGATTCTTTTTCATTCACTCTCTAAACCACAAAACCTGCCCGAAAGCAGGTTTTTGTCTCTCTATATACTTATACGCAAAATTTTAGTATCTGACAAAAAACTTTGCATCCTGGGGCGTTACTTTTCAAAAATGAATGATAACTAAAGGGTTTTCCGTTTAAGTGTAACCCCTGGCTTGGCGTAGGCATATTGTGCCAGCCTTGAGGTCGTGTGGTAGCTATCGAGTCCGGACACGCAGGCGCTGCCCAGCGCCTCAATATCCACATACCCATCCTGTGCGATGGCTGTTTCGGCAAGGTGGACTTCGCAAACAGCACCGACAAGAAACTCTGTGTCATTGCATAACACCACGCGCTGTTCTAATTCCAACCCAATCTTAACCGCACTTTCCTGAACATAGGGTGAACTGAAGGTCTCAGAATACCAAGGTGTGAGGCCCACCTCATCAAATTCGCTGACATCCTGTGGATAGCGGGCCGCGCATTGGTGAGCGCGCTCAGTCCAGTCAGAGTGAACGTGATTAAGGGTGTAATAACCTGTACGTTTGATGTTCTCAAGGGAGTCGCGCTGAACCGTGTGGGGGCGCATGACCAGGCCCAGCAGCGGCGGGTTGGCGCCAACGTGCACTGCAGAGCTGACCATGGCGAGGTTTTCCCCCGCGAGGCCCGCCGTCGCGAGCAGGCAGGCTGACTTGAAGCCGGACAGGCTGTTAATAAAATTTGCGCGATAACGCTGGGGCATGGCGTGAATAGCGGCTAAGTCAATACGCTGCGGGTAACTCTCAGTCATTTTCGCGGCTGGCCTGCAAGGCTAGCTCATCGCCGTCGCGATACACACTCAGCACAATAGGCTGGCAGCAAATCTGACAGTCCAGTACCTGCTCCTGGCCGACGTCGTTAACCTCATCGACTTCAACGTCATTAGGTACCATGCAATAGGGACACTCGAACGTCATAGGGTGTGTCAGGCTCATGCGATCCTCAGTAATAATGAGTGGGAGGTACTTCTTGCTACGTGACGTCAGCTGGGCCGGATTGCTTATTTGACTGGCATCTGAAAAAACGTGCGGTGGATCGCGCCCGCCGGCCCCGCACAACCCAGTAATTTGCGTCAGCGCCGGAGATTGTCGCGCAAGACGATAATGATCATATCGCCCGGTCAGATCCTTTTATAACGGCGTGTAAAAATATACACTGTGTAAAATTACAGTGATTGCAGAGTGTTTATGCGCAGAAAAACGCTGCCGGCAACCTATTACCTTGATCATTTTCATGAGTTCTTGCGTTTTTTTGAGGGCGCGAATGAAGTATTGCTTACACAGCAAGCACGCAGGTTTATTGCGGAGTTTCAGGCGCTGTGTGTTAACAAGCAGTGTGTCGTCGCACGTGCCGCGAACCGTAAATATGCAGTGATCAATAAGACCCAGTTTAATTACGCGGAAATTGATGATCCCCAGCGTCACATCGGCGAATTGACAGCGCAGGGCTGGTTCGGGGAGCTCAGCCAGGCGACGCTGCACGATATCGCCGGGGTGTTAACTAAGGATGCGCTGATTGCGCTGCTTACCGATGCAGGCATTGACAAGCTGAAGTCAAAAAATAAGCCGGAGCTGGTGAGCTTGCTGGACACGCACGTAAAGTCTTACGGCTGGCCTGAAAACCTGAATGGCGATTACCTGGTGAGTCGGTTTTATGACACCCTGCGCTACCTGATGTTTCTGTACTTTGGTCATGCCAAAGGCCGGCTAAACCAGTTTTCAATGCGTGACCTTGGGATCATGCGTACCCGTGAGGATGCTACTGCCGATTCCGCGCGCTTTGAAGATGTTTATGAAGCGAGCACTGCCTGGTCGTATGTTATGAAGCGCGAGGCGCTGGGGTTTCTTAGCGAGGCCGAATGCATTGATGCCGCGCAAGCACTTCCGCCGGTCCACAGCGCTGCCGCCGCGCCCTTTCGTAATCGCTATGTGTTGCAGTTGGGGCAGGCACTGTTAACGCTTGATCACGCACTGGCCTTGCAGGTCCTGGCCACCGGTGACAGTGACGAGACCCAGGAAAAATGGCTGCGCGAAGCGTATAAAGCCGGGCACAAAACGCAGGTAAAGTCGGCGCTTGAACAAACCATTGACGCGCCAACTTCCGACACATTGCTGGCGTTTGCTGAAGACTTTTACGCGCGCAAGTTTAATAAAAAACGCACCAGCGCGGTTACCGACATGCTGCGCAATGCCAGCCCCACGCTGGATATTGATGAATGTCACCGTCACGAGGTGGAAGCCGGGGTGATGGGCGTTTACCGGCGCCGCAACATACAATGTTGGCGAACAGAAAACCGCTTGTGGCGCAGTGTGTTTGGCCTGACGTTCTGGCCACTGTTATTTGAGCGCGACGCTCTGGTCACCGAATTCGACCGGCGTCCGCAGTCACTCAAACACAATACATTTTACACGCGGTTTGGTCGTGATATCGATGCTTTGCTCACTGCGCTGAATACCCCTGAACGTCTGATGCAGCATATCACATCGATGGCAACGACCCACTACGGCAAAGTCAACAGCCTGTTTATGTGGAGCAGTAAGTTGCTCGGTCCGATTAGCGTGTTGCTTGAACATGCTGACATGCAGGCGGTAACAGCCTTGCTTAAAATGATGTGTGAAGACTTTGCCGGCTTGAGTGATGGCTTTCCGGATATCATGGTGCTGGACAACAATGAACTTCGGTTTGAGGAAATTAAAGCGCCGGGCGATCAGTTACGGCGTAACCAGCTTACCTCTATACAGCGCATGCAACAGGCTGGCTTACGCGTGCAGATCACCCAGGTCAACTGGGTGCGTGACCCTGATCAGCCCTATGTAGTGGTTGATATTGAAACAACTGGCGGAAACAGTGCTTATCACCGCATCACCGAGATCGGTATGGTTAAAATGCAACGCGGTGAGGTTATCGATAGCTATCAGACATTGATCAACCCCGAGCGACGCATTCCGTCTGCCATTACCCGTCTAACCGGTATCAGTGACGACATGGTCAGTGAGGCACCAATTTTCTCAGAGGTGGCTGATACCATTGCGACATTCACTGAAAACTGTGTGTTTGTCGCGCATAATGTCAACTTCGACTTTGGCTTTATAAAACAGGAGTTTGCCCGTCTCGAGCGGCCATATCGCCGGCCGAAGATGTGTACTGTCCGCGAGATGCGTCGCACGGTTCCGGGGTTGCAGAGTTACTCACTGGCTGCGCTGACCGCCCATTTTAATATTGATATGGAGCGCCACCATCGCGCGATGTCAGATGCCCGGGCCGCAGCGGAATTATTGAAAATAGTTCATCGGCACGAATGAACACAACGCCCGGCTGGGCGTACTGTTCAGTACCATACAATCAGATGACAGGTAGCTGCAATGTTAACCGACACGGAGCGCTCGCGAGTGATTGAGATGGCGTGGGAAGATCGCACGCCCTTCGAGGCCATTGAAAAGCTTTATGGTTTGCCTGAAAAGCAGGTAATTCACCTTATGCGACGCGAGCTGAAACAGAAAGCGTTCAAAAACTGGCGCGCACGGGTCAGTGGGCGAAAAACCAAACACCAGGCATTGCGCTCGCCCGCCATCGAGCGAGGCTATTGTAAGTCGCAATATAAACCCAACGGTGGCGGCTAAAGCATAGGCTTGTACAGCGTGGTCACCGGTAACAGCAAGGCCATGATCTGCTGACGCCAGGGAGAGGGAAATACCTTGGTTGCATCGCTGTCGACAATGGACCTGGCGCGCTGAATTTCAGGCAGCAGTTGCTGATAGTGAACTGAAGTTTCACGAAGGTCGGTGATCTCAGCAAGTAATGTATCAACAAATGCAGTCACAGTAGGTTCGTTTGCTCGTTGAAGCCTGAGTGCAATCGCGCGGGTGACATACGCTTCCCATTCAGGCCGGTAACTCCCAAATAGTCGTTCAGGAAAGTGGCGAAGCTCTTTAACGTCAGAGGCGAGGTTGACGACGCCTTTAGTATCATCGAACAACAGTCGCAGTGCGAAAAGAACATCAATGGAAAGCAAGAATATGGGTAATTGTTGTTTTAGCTGGCGATAGGTATCAGTCATATGAATATGTCTGGTTGCTAACTCCGTCTTTCTCAACCTGTTTATTATGAAAACATAAAGGAAGACGTTTCGCATCCGCTTAGCCAACCACCTGTCTCAGCCATTGATTAAATAATCGTAATTTAATGCAATGAACTGGCTGTAGAGAGGCCACGTATTTTTCTATGCACTGTTAAAGTGTGTACGCGTTCTTGCTGTTTGGCCCACCTTTGGTGGGCCTTTTTTATGAGCGGGAAAAAGTCAGCTTAACTCCGGTTAATGCCCGGACTACACTGTCCACCACATCCATCCTGACAAACCAGTCCAATCCGAGGTCTGATGAGAGACTTCCATCAACCTCAGCGGAAAATCCGTGACCGTTACCCAGAAAGTCTTCGGTCAGTTCTGCGCGAGGACCAAAGCCCTCGCTGACAAACGAGTAGTGAGCAAAATAGCTAACCGGGTAGCCTGAGATATTCAGCTCGCCACTAAGCCCGGTGACAGTTTTGGTTTCGGTGCGATCTAGGCGCTGCACCAGCTCAATAAAAATGGTACGTGACTCGTCATATTTCCAGCGGTATTCACCACGAACATAATTGCCACCCGTCATCCGCTCGATACTGACTTCATAACTCTGTGCCCGATCCATACGCGCCGAATACTCCAGCTCAATGTAATCTAACGTGTCAGGTAACGCTAAGGCAGTAGCAGGATCGGTATTCGTCAGTTGGCCGACGACCAGCTCCAGCGCACTGTCGTTGGGCAGGTTGCGTACGTGGCGAATACCCTCGATCCAGCCATCTTTGGAGAGGCCGGACGATGACACCCGCCCTTTGTAGGTCGGGATCACGCCCACTTCGGTTTTACCGTAGCCACCTTCGTGACGGGCATACAGGCGACGCACATAGAGATAGTCTTTGGCCGGGGCGTCAAGGGTATTGTGGCTGGACCCGAAGTCGTCGCCGGTCACTACAAAGCTATTGAGCGACCAGCTATCGTCATCGCCAAACGTAAGCTGTGGGTAATAGCGCAAACGGTACTGGTTACGATTGTCACGATCATTACGGGCATCATAGCGGTATTGCATATCCACTTTGTCCGAGTAGTCAAACTCGGCCTGAGCCAGCGCTGAAGCCAATAACGTGGGCAGTAAAAGCACAACCGTTCGCACAATAATCATTCCGGGAAGAGAAACAAGCACCTGATAATGCCAAACATTTCTAGCTGGCAAAAGAAAAAAAGCCGGGATGTGGTCCCGGCTTTACAATGGCGGTGAAAGGCTTAGTTAATACCCAGCTTCTTCTCCAAATAATGGATATTGGTGCCACCGGCAAAGAAGTTTTCATCAGACATAATTTTACGCTGCAACGGTATATTGGTTTTTATGCCGTCAATAACCAGTTCATCCAGTGCGTGACGCATACGTGCGATGGCTTCGTCACGGCTTTCACCGTAGGTGATAAGTTTACCTATCATTGAGTCATAATACGGCGGCACCGTATAGCCGGCGTAGATATGCGAATCCCAACGCACGCCCAGACCGCCCGGCGAATGAAACATATCTATATGACCGGGACTCGGAACAAAGGTCTCCGGATCTTCGGCATTAATCCGACACTCAATGGCATGGCCACGGATTTGGATTTGTGACTGATCAATGGATAGCGGCTGGCCGGCGGCAATGCGTAATTGCTCTTTGATCAGGTCGACACCCGTGATCATCTCCGATACCGGATGTTCTACCTGAATACGGGTGTTCATTTCAATGAAGTAGAACTCACCGTTTTCGTACAGGAACTCAAACGTTCCGGCACCACGATAGCCGATCTCAATACAGGCACGACGACAGCGATCGCCAATTTTGTTGCGCATTTGCTCGGAAATACCCGGCGCGGGTGCTTCCTCAACCACTTTCTGGTGGCGGCGTTGCATTGAACAGTCGCGCTCACCCAGATGAATGGCATTACCCTGACCATCGGCCAGTACCTGGATTTCGACGTGACGCGGATTTTCCAGGAACTTTTCCATGTAAACCGTGGCATTGCCAAACGCTGCGCCGGCCTCAGCTTGCGTCGTCTCGATAGCTTTGATTAGCTCTTCTTCCTTACGCACAACGCGCATACCGCGTCCGCCGCCACCGCCGGCCGCTTTGACGATAATGGGATAACCAATGCGCTTGGCTATACTTTTATTACGCTCGGTATCATCGGTTAACGGGCCGTCGGAACCTGGTACACAGGGGACACCGGCCTTTTTCATTGAGTTAATTGCAGAGACCTTATCGCCCATCAGGCTAATGGTTTCGGCAGTCGGCCCAACAAAAATAAACCCGCTTTTTTCTACCGCTTCCGCAAAGTCTGCATTTTCAGCCAGAAAGCCGTAGCCAGGATGAATGGCGATAGAATTTGTGACTTCCGCCGCCGCTATAATACGGGGAATATTCAGATAGCTTTCGGTTGCTGATGCTTTACCGATACAAATCGATTCATCAGCCAGCAACACGTGCTTAAGGTTTTTGTCTGCGGTGGAGTGCACCGCAACGGTCTTGATGCCCAGTTCTTTGCAGGCACGCAAGATACGCAGCGCAATCTCGCCCCGGTTTGCAATAAGTACTTTATCTAGCATAACGCCCCGCCCGCTTATTCAATGATGAACAGTGGCTGGTCGAACTCCACCGGATCCTGATTATCTACCAGAATTTCTTTCACCACACCGGCCTTGTCGGCTTCGATTTGGTTCATCATCTTCATGGCTTCAACAATACACAGGGTATCGCCGACGTTGACTGACTGACCGACTTCAACAAACGGCTTAGCAGTGGGTGATGAAGCACGGTAGAACGTACCCACCATCGGTGATTTCACCATGTGACCGCTAGGCGCGGCAGGGGCCTCACTTTCAGCTGGAGCTGCCGGCGCAGGCGCCTGCGGGGCGGCGTGCGGTGGTGGCGCGGCATAGCTGTAATTAATAGGCTGCTGGCCACCGGATGGTCCTCGGTGGATGCGTACCGACTCTTCACCTTCGGTGATTTCCAGCTCGGCGACGCCAGACTCTTCTACCAGCTCAATAAGTTTCTTAATCTTTCTGATATCCATGTTCTGTCTCAGTTTTTGTGTTGTTTAGACGGTAAATTCAGTGCGGCGGTAAGCGCCAGGGCATAGCCAATCGGGCCCATGCCCAGGATGACGCCAGCGGCGACATCGCTGAGGTACGAGTGATGCCGAAATGCCTCGCGGGCATAGATGTTCGACAGGTGCACCTCGAAAAACGGAATATCGACAGCAAGCAAGGCATCCCGCAGCGCGATGCTGGTATGGGTCAGTGCCCCGGGATTGATAATGATGGCGTCGGTGGTGTCCATGGCCTGATGAATACGATCAATAATGGCGTGCTCGGCATTGGACTGGAAATGACAAAGCGCCGCACCGGCAGACTCTGCCTGTGCGGTCAAATCCTCTACAATGTCCTCGAGCGTCTGGTGCCCGTATTTATCTGGCTCTCGCCGCCCCAGCAAATTCAGGTTGGGGCCATTTAAAATCAAAATATTCATTAAAATGCTGCTATCGTGCTCAAAAAATTACGGCTTAAAGTCATTTCAGCAAAATTCGTAGCCAGTTGCACGAAAAAAACACAACGTAGGTATATATTTCGACAACTGAGCCTGATTATAGTTGTCATCACAGATTTCGCAGCAAAATACTGGTCTAATCAGCCAATATCGGCGCAAAGTTTGGTAGGTTTAGTGGGCGACTTTGCTTGCCAGTGGCGGTGTGAAGCGGATCGGAACAGAATCAAAACGTCCATGGCTACGGGCCCGGTAAACCGCGAAATGCAAATGCGGTAAGGAAGAGAAGCCGGTATTTCCGGTGTAGCCAATCAGTGCACCGCGACGAACCCGATCGCCGCGCGCGACTACCGCGCCCCGGTAGCGTAGGTGATAATATTCACCGGTGGTGCCATCATCGTGCAATATGGCAACGTAATTGGCATCGTCGGCATATTTTTCTGAGTTCCCGCCAATCCGGCTGTCCGACTTGACATCAATCACAATACCGTCCCGTGCTGCCAGTACCGGTGTGCCGACGTCCGCTTTAAAATCCAGCGCATACCGTGAACTGCCGGTATGACTGAAGCTGCCGTTGTAACCCTGAACCAGCGGGTAGCGCTCTATCGGGGATAAGGGGGGGAAATAGCGAACGCTGTCGTCATGGTGGGCATTGAGCACGCCAGGTGTCCAGCGCACCCGCATTGTGCGCCAGAATTTTGCCGGGTTGTTCAGCAGCCCCAAATCCACAGGTTCGTCGTTGTTAAGAAAACGCGTCACATGGTGCTGTGGCAGTTGCGGGGTATACACCGTCACGACCACAGGCAGCGGACTACCCCGAAACAGCTCAAGGCGACTGCCGCCATCGGCGTCTTTCACCCTAAAGCAAAAGCGCTCGTTGTCGAAACAGCGGGTCTGTGCCTGCGCGTGAGGCATTGTCAGAATTATCAGCACACTACAGACTAAAAACGTCCGCATTCTGCTCCTTGATTAACGAATCATGCTCATTTGGGCAGCACCCGCTGAACATGCTGTGCAAACGGCCCGGCTTTCATAAAGCCGGTCACGCGGGATTGAGGAACTTCGTTGCCGTCAGTGTCGAAGAACAAAATCGTCGGCAACCCCAGTACATCAAAATGTTCCTGAAACGCCAGGTTAGTCGGCGTATTTTCCGTCAGATCTATTTGCATCCATACGGTATTATCCAGTGCCTGGATGACTGCCGGATCAGGGAAGGTGTACTTTTCAAACTCTTTACAGGCCACGCACCAGTTTGCATAAAGGTCGACCATCACAGACTTGCCGTTGGCATTGGCGTCCGCGAGTTTGGCATTAAAATCGTCGAGGTTTTTCACCACCACAAACTCCGGGTGCGAGGCGGGGGCCTGAACACTGCCGTTGCCCTGCCCGGCTGAACTCCCAAACAGGGTGTTGTAGGCAACCATGGCGGAAGCAAACAGACCCACAAAGATGAGGAGTGTACGTACCCCTTTAGCCAGCGACGCGGAACTGCCCTGATTCATGACCTGGTAGTAACTGAATGCCCCTAAGCCCAACGCCGCGTAAAGCAGGTTGATGTAGTCACTGCTCCAAAGCCTTTCAACAAAGATAAGCGCTACTGCCAGCATCATAAAGCCGAAGGTCACTTTGACAATATTCATCCAGTTGCCGGCTTTTGGCAGCAGTTTGCCGCCGGTCACCGCAAACAGGATTAAAGGGATCCCCATTCCTAAACTCAGCACATACAAGGCTACAAACCCAAACAGCATGTCACCGGTTTGCGCGATAAACAGCAAAATACCGGTCAGCGGGGCGGTGGTGCAGGGTGAGGCAATCAGCCCTGACAACACACCCATCACAAACACGCCGACATAAGAGCCACGCTTCTGATCGTTACTGAGGCTATTTAGTCGCTCCTGCCAGGAGGCCGGCAACTGAATTTCGTAGGCGCCAAACATAGCCAGCGCCAGCAAAATAAACGCAATGATGAATATTCCCAGGATCACCGGATGCTGAAGCGCTGCCTGAAACTGTACGCCCGCCGAGGCCACGACCAGCCCCAGCAATGAATAGGTAATCGCCATTCCCTGCACGTAAATGACTGACAAGGATAGCGCGCGGGACAGCCGGATATTTTTACCCTGTCCGATGACAATGCCAGAGATAATGGGATACATGGGAAACACACAGGGGGTGAAGGCAAGGCCGATACCCAGGGCCAAAAACAGCAACAAGGTAATTGCCACGTTGTCGCTACGGCTTAATTGATCGGCAAGCGAGAACTGTTCCGATTTTACTGTGTCTGTGCCTGGTTGTGTCGCGGACTCTGAAGTACTGCCCACCGCAGACAAATACACCTGCTTTACGGTAGGAGGGTAACACAGCCCGGCTTCTGCACAGCCCTGATAGCGGACTTTCACCAGCGCATCGTTGACCGCCTCAGAAATTGGCAGTTGAATGCGGACTTCATTGAAAAACACTTCGGATTCGCCGAAAAACTCATCCTCAATCATTTCACCCTGGGGATAGACCGGTTCCCCAAGACTGGCATTGTTGCTGACAAACTGAAACTGTTTCTTATAAAGGTAGTAACCATCCGCAATAGTAAAGCGTAGTTCCAGCATTTGTGCCTGTTGCGAAAAATCGAACGCAAACGCCTGGTCAACTTTTAAAACCTCAGGTTGCTCATTGCCAAAGACATCGTCCATGTCTGTGTCGCTGAACTGGGCATTCGCATCCAACACGGCGAATGCGAGGCTAAAACACAACAGGAAGGTCAGGAACAGCTGCTTCATAAATCCTCGGTTATTGGTGTTTTGGGGTGACAGTGACTTCATCAGCCAGCCAGTTTAAATAGGCGTCGCTGCCACCAACATCATTAATTATCAGCCATTGTGGCACAGCATAAGGGTGCAAGGCGGTTACTTTTTCGTATGCGGCCTCACAGGCTTCTTCAGACGTTTTGATTATAATCTGGCATTCATTGTCCGACTCAACCTTACCGTCCCAGCGATACACTGACTCCAGGTGCGGCAGCAGTTGCACACAAGCCGCCAGTCGCGCTTCTATCAGTGCGCTGGCTATTTGTTTTGCTGATTCGCGGCTTGGCGCCGTCGACAAAATGATAATGGCTGACATAACATTTCCAATAGACCTGATCTTACCTGCTATTCTTTCACAGTTATTTGCTGTCTGTCTCAACAGGATGACGGGTTATCGACACAAAGCGAACCCATTGCAAAGCATGCGTGTCGCCCCAATACAGTCATATTGAGCAAAAACTGGAGATCCCGGTGCGTATTTTATTTTTACTTTTCGCCATGATGCCCATCATTGAAATTGCCATCCTGGTGCAGGTTGGCGGCATGATTGGTGGCTGGAATACTGTCGGTTTGGTGATCGTCACTGCCTTTGTTGGCGCGTTCTTAGTCAAGCGCGAAGGGTTGCAGACCCTGCAAACCGCGCAATCCAAAATGCAGCAAAATATGATCCCCGGTCGCGAACTCGTCGAGGGAATGATGCTGGTAGTCGCCGGTATATTGCTGGTCACGCCGGGCTTTATTACCGATATTCTGGGGTTCTTACTTGTGCTTCCGGGCAGCCGGCATTACTTTGCGTCCCACCTGAGCAAGCATTTGCAAATGCGGGTGGTCACCTCTGCGGGCACCTATTCGCAGCCAGGCGCGGGTGCGCAATACACAGATACCCGTCAGCGTAATAACGACGGTGAGGTTATCGAGGGCGAGTACGCCGATAAAACCGAGCAGGATGAGGACCGGCGTATTCGTTAATCCCTCTCTGGGTATGCGATCGGTAATTGATCAGACGCATAGCGTTTTAATGGGGGGAGTGACCCTAAAAAAATTACGATTTTTTATTTCACCCCCCTTGAGATTACCCGGCGACTCCCCCATTTATCCGTGCAGAATGATTTTTGTCCTAACAAAATCAGGACACTTGGGTATACGACACACACAGTGTGTGTCGAACAATAAACTAACTTGAATAGTGGAATTTTCAGGAGACTTGAAAATGGCAATTCGTCCTTTACACGATCGCGTAAT
>CAZDUT010000016.1:0-26209 GCA_964508695.1 uncultured Alteromonas sp. | reverse complement strand
TTCACCTGTGCGCTGCTTACTGATCTTATTATTCTCTGACTGCATTTTTCCGTAGTGCAACAAGCCTACTGCAGTTGCAAAACCTGCATCGTCTACGTATTCAGATAACCCCTTAACATTAATGGGGTTGCCCACTCGCACGGGCATCTGAAACAATTCCTCTGCAAATTCTACCGCCCCTTCCATTTTGGCGGTGCCGCCGGTTAGCACAAGCCCGGCAGCTACTTGTTCTTCAAAGCCACTGGCACGAATTTCATCGTGTACCAGTTCAAACAACTCCTGGTAGCGCGGCTCAATGACTTCCGCCAGTGTGTGGCGTGACATCACCCTGGCCGGGCGTCCTCCCACACTGGGAACTTCTATGCTTTCTTCCATGCTAACCATGTCTTTTAGCGCGCAGGCATAGTTAACTTTAATTTCTTCCGCGTTACTGATTGGTGTACGGAAAATTTTAGCGATATCACTGGTTATCTGATTCCCCGCTACCGGGATCACCGCGGTGTGACGAATAGCACCGTCGGTGTAAATAACGATATCAATGGTGCCACCACCGATGTCTACCACGCAGACACCTAATTCGCGCTCATCGTCTGTCAGCACTGCGTAGCTGGAGGCCAGTGCCGAGAAAATAATTTGGTCAGCATTGAGTTCACAACGCTCGACACATTTCACCAGATTTTTCGCCATATCATCGGCGCAGGTGATAATGTGCGCATCAGCTTCCATTCGCACCCCTGACATGCCAATCGGGTTCTTAATCCCTTCCTGCACATCGATAGTAAATTCTTGCGGCAACACATGCAGAAGTCGGCGTTCGGCTGCTATCGGTACGCTGCGGGCGGCGTGGATGACGTTATCAACGTCTTCCTGTGTCACTTCCTGGTTGTTGATAGGAACCATGCCATTTTCATTCTGGCACTTCACATGCCGGCCGGAGATAGACATGAAAACCGACGATACGCGGCAATCCGCCATCAGCTCCATTTCGTTAACCGCACGTTGCACCGACTTCACCACCAGGTTGAGATCGTTAACCCCACCCTTATCCATACCTTTTGCTGCATGCGTGCCCACGCCAACGATATTAATTTGACCATCGTCAAGCAGCTCGCCGACAACAGCCTTTACCTGGCTGGTACCGATATCCAGGCCGACAATCAGGTTGCGTTCTGCAGGTTTCGACATGCTGTTATTAACTCTCTTTTTTAGTTCCATTACCGCCACTGCTCTGCCAGCCCACGGCCAATCCCGTATCATAGCGAAGGTCGACATATTTGACGGCCTTCTTCTCTTTGGTCAGCAACGGGTAAACATCAATAAACCGCTGCAGCCGATCAATAAACTCTTTGCGACCGAGATTTAACTCGATACCGTTTTGCAATTGGACCTGCCAGGCAAAACGTTCACTTAACGACAGCTCTGCAATGGGTATTCCCACCGTCGCCAGCAGCGACTGCATCGCGTTAAACCCTTCCAGTGCCGTTTTCTCACTGCCTCCCGGTCCGAACAGCCGGGGAAGCGCCAGTCCGTCTGCTGTTGCAGAGAACGTGTCGCCATAGGGGTTGAGCAACAAATCCTCGTTCCATTGCGCTACCGGTTGCTGCTCAACCAGGTAAATCTTCAGCGTATTCGGCCACTGCTTGCGCACCGATGCCCGGTATATCCAGGGCTGCGCTTCTACCAACCGGTACACTTCATTCACATCCAGTGCGAAAAAACTGCCCGGCTGTGACTGCCGGATTAATTGTTCGAGGCGGCCAATGTTAACGTGTGAAAAGTCACCTGAAAAATCCACCACCTGCACCGGCATCCGCTGTTCATCCTGCAGCCATTCGCGCACCTGAAAACCGCCGTAAATCAAGCTAAGCAGCACCACCGCTAAAAAAGCGATGCCGCTGAACAGACGGTAACGGGTGCTGCCAGCCATGCTAGGTTTCACTCCGTAAGCCAGGCATACTTGTCGCCAGAATCGCCATTACCAGTTCATCCAGTGACATACCGGCTGCTTTTGCAGCTTTAGGGACCAGGCTCTTCTCTGTCATCCCCGGTACGGTATTGGCTTCCAGTAAGTAAAACTGCCCGGACTTATCCTGCATGACATCAACCCGGCCCCAGCCAGAGCCCGCCAATGCCAAGAAGGCACGCGCAGACAACATTGCCAGCGCTGATTCCTGTTTATCGTTAAGACCGCTGGGACAAAAATACTCAGTGGTATTGTCCTGGTACTTCGCCGAATAATCGTAAAATGTGTGAGGGGTAGACATCCGTATAGACGGCAGGGCGCGACCCTGAACCACCGACACGGTGAACTCAGATCCGCTGATGTACTGTTCGAGCAGGACCTGATTATCATAATTAAAGGCGTCCTGAACGGCAGTCTCTAGTTGTTTAGCGCTTGTCACTCGGGCCATACCGATGCTGGAACCTTCCCGCGCCGGTTTTACCATGACCTCATTCCCCAATTCCTGCATTATAGCGCTGCACGATCCAGCTTCAAAGCCACTTTTTTCAGCAATTTTGTATTTCGCAGTAGGCAATCCGAGACTCTGCCAAATTTGCTTGCTGCGGATTTTATCCATGGCCAGCGCAGAGCCCAACACACCGGTTCCGGTGAAGGGAATACCCAGCTGTTGTAACGCCCCCTGCATCACACCATCTTCACCACCACGCCCGTGCAACATGATCAGTACGCGGTCCGTCGCGTTTTTCAGCAAGTCAACAACCGGTTGTTCTGCCGGGTCGAACTTATAGGCATCCACGCCCTGACGCAGAAGTGCATCAAGCGCTGTCTGGCCTGAGCGCAGCGAAACCTCCCGCTCTGCAGAGGCACCTCCGAACATCACGGCGACCTTACCGTATTCATGGGCGGAAAACTGCTTCATTGTCCGCGCCCCTTTTTCAACAGTACCTGCGGTTCCATCTGAGCTGCAGCCAGTGTTTTTGCTACCTGGCCGATATTGCCCGCCCCTTGTGTCATGACAATATCGCCATCCTCAATGATGTTCGCCAAAATAGCAGGGAGCTGTTCACGGTCGCCGACATAAACCGGCTCTACCTGACCACGCTGACGAATGGAGCGGCACAGGGCTTTACTGTCTACACCTTCAATGGGCTCCTCACTGGCTGCGTAGATGTCCAGCAGCAGCAGCACGTCTACTTTTGACAGGACTTCTACAAAGTTTTCGTAGAGATCCCGTGTACGGCTAAACCGGTGGGGCTGATAGACCATCACAATACGGTTGTCCGGCCAGTTTGCCCGCGCTGCCGAAATGGTGGCCGCCACTTCGGTAGGATGGTGACCGTAATCATCCACCAGCGAAATCTGACCTTTGGTGGTCTCATAATCGCCAAGTAACTCAAAACGCCGGCCAATCCCCCCAAAGCTTGCCAGTGCCTGTACAATGGCTTCATCATGAATGCCTTCGTCAGTTGCCACAGCAATGGCCGCCAGCGCATTTAACACATTGTGCTTACCGGTGAGGTTCAGGGTAATATCCAGCGGCACATGGTTTTCCCGGTGTACCGTAAACGCAGCCTGGCCAAAGGACAGCGACACATTGTCAGCGCGCACATCATTGTCTTCACCAAAGCCATAGGTGATCACACTTCGGCCGATGTGCGGACGAATTTCCTGCACGTTGGCATCATCACCACACATGATTGCCTGCCCATAGAAAGGCAGATTGCGCAAAAAGTCGATAAAAGTTTCTTTTACCCGGGAAAAATCGCCGCCATAGGTATCCATATGGTCGGCTTCAATGTTTGTGACTACTGATACCATGGGTTGCAGATGCAAAAAGGACGCATCGCTTTCGTCTGCTTCGGCAATCAGATACCGGCTTTTGCCTAACCGGGCATTGGTACCAGCACTGTTAAGCAAGCCACCGATAACAAACGTCGGATCATAGTCGGCCTGGGCAAATATTGTGGCAATAAGGCTGGTTGTGGTGGTTTTACCGTGGGTACCGGATACCGCTATACCATGTCGGAAGCGCATCAGTTCGGCCAACATCTCGGCGCGGCGAATAATGGGCACGCGCGCCTCTCTGGCGGCGATAATTTCCGGATTGCTCTCATCAATGGCACTGGAAACCACTACCACATCGGCTTTTTCGACGTTTTCGGCCTTGTGGCCGATCATTATATCCGCGCCCAGTCCTGCCAGGCGTTCCGTCATCGGGCCGGCCTGTATATCCGAGCCGGCGATTTCATACCCTTCGTTTAGCAGCACTTCGGCAATGCCGCCCATTCCGGCACCGCCAATGCCGATAAAAAATATACGTTGTACTTTCCGCATCTGCGGACTCTCAAATGGGGTTTTCAAGACCATTACGCCCCCTCTCCTGCCAGTGTTTCACACTGGATTACTACTTGCTGAGTTGCATTTTCACGGGCAGCCTGTTTGGCGAGCTGCCCCATTTTAAGACAGGCATCAGGATCTTTTATCCACTGACGCACAGCCTGCCCGAGGTTATCAGTTAATGCGGACTGTGCAATGAGCAGCGCTGCTTTCTTGTTTACCAGCGACAGCGCATTGTTGGTTTGATGGTCATCCACTGCGTGGGGAAGCGGAACAAAAATCGCTGCTCTGCCGGCGGCTGATACTTCTGCCACCGTCAGCGCCCCCGCCCGACATACCACAAAGTCTGCCCACCGGTAGGCCTCAGCCATGTCATCAATAAATTCACTCACGTCTACCTTTACGCTGCCGTCGGCGTAAGCGTCTTCCACCGAGGCTTTATTCCCCTTTCCACACTGGTGTCGGATATGCACACCGGTCAGATTTTTACATACTTCCGGGACGATCAAATTGAGAGGGCGAGCTCCAAGGCTGCCGCCAACAACCAGCATGTGCAAGGGGGGGGCAATGGTGTCTTTGGGCATTATGGAAAGTACGTCTGCACGTACCGGATTCCCCACAACCTTTATGTGCTCAGGGTGCAGGCTGAACTGTGGTGCGGCGTCTTCGAACCCCAGTAACACCCGGTTTGCCAGTCTTCCGAGCATGCGGTTGGTCATACCGGCCGTGGCATTTTGTTCATGCACCACCAGCGGCACGCCACACAGCTTTGCGGCGATGCCCCCGGGGCCACTGGCGTAGCCTCCCATGCCAAGCACCACATCGGGCTTCAGCGACTTAATCAGTTTCCTCGCCTGTTGGATACTGCGTAGCAATGCCAATATACCTTTGAATTTTCCGGCAAGACCTTTACCGCGCAGACCCGACACCGGAATAAAATGGATGTCATAGCCCGCTTTCGGGACCTGCTCGGCTTCCATCCGCTCGCGCGTGCCCAGCCATTGTATATCCCAGCCTTTGGCGGCCATCGCATCGGCGACGGCTAACCCTGGGAAGACGTGCCCACCGGTTCCGCCGGCCATAATAAGACAACGCTTACTCATCGCCCGCCTCCCGAGAAACCTCATCAATCATCTCAGATACCTGGCGCTTCGCGTCTGCATCGCTTCGCTTTTCGGTGCTTTTCTTGCGGTGGGTGAGTCGGGGTTTGTCGCTTTTTTTCATCGCCTGCATGCCCTCGACCCGTAGTTCAAAATCAATACGCAGCAACAGCGCGACCGCAGTTGCCATAATGATCAGACTGGAACCACCGTAACTCACCAGCGGCAATGTCAACCCTTTGGTGGGAAGGATACCGGCACTTGCGCCAATATTCACAGCAGTCTGGAACGAAAACCAGATGCCAATGCTGTAGGCCATATACCCGTCGAAAGGACGTTCTTTCAACAGCGCCTGATTACCGATGCGCAGAGCCTTTACCACCATCACAAGAATAAGTCCGAGGACCGCGACCACACCGGCAAAGCCCAGTTCTTCGGCCAGAATTGCCATTACGAAGTCGGTATGTGCTTCCGGTAAAAACTCAAGTTTTTGCAGACTGTTGCCCAGCCCCTGCCCAAACCAGTTTCCGCGGCCATAGGCCATGAGCGACTGCGTTAACTGATAACCGGTACCGAAAGGGTCTGCCCACGGATCCATGAATGATGTCACCCGTTTAAGACGGTACTCCTCAAATATGATCAGTGCCACAACAGCCAGCAGGCCAACAAAGACCAGTGCAAAGAACTGCCACAGACGTGCACCGGCAAGAAACAGCAACCCCAGGGTAGTGGCAAACATCACGACCACCGTTCCAAGATCAGGCTGTAGCAGCAGTAACATCGCCAGGATAAAAAACACGACCAGCGGTTTAATAAAGCCTTTGAGGTTTTCGGTTACCTCTTCGTACCGCCTGACAAGGTACCCTGCAAGATACGCGAAGAAAAACAACTTGGCAGGCTCGGCTGCCTGGATTGTGATTGGCCCCAGCACCAGCCAGCGTGTTGAGCCGTTGACGGTGCGCCCGACTAATAGCACAGCAATTAGCAGACCTATGGCCGCGAGCAGTAAATACGGATTGGATAGCCGCCAGAAGTTCATTGGCAGCTGCATCACCACCATGGCCGCAATCGTTGCGGCAATCAGGTAGATACTGTGACGGATAGCGAAGTGGAACGGATTATCGAACAATCGCTGTGCTTCCGGCATTGACGCCGAGGTGACAATCACCAGGCCGATACTCATCAGCGCCAACGCGACAACAATCAGCCCTTTATCATAATAACTGCGGGGCGCACGGCTATCGTGCCTCAGCGCAAACATATCACTTAAACTGGACGTCGTTAGCATGTGACCTCCAGTTTTCTCACTGCATCCGCGAAAACCTGAGCCCGGTGCATATAGTTATCAAACATATCGAGACTTGCGCACGCTGGCGACAGTAACACGATATCCCCCGGCTTTGCTGCGTCCGCCGCCTCACCGACAGCTTCTTCGAGGCTTTTGACCTTGTGCGCATTGGTGTGCAATGCCAAAAACTGATCAGCGTCTTTGCCGATGGCATAGACCGCCGCCACATGTTTCGCCAGCGCCGGACGGAGCACGTGCAAATCAGCGCCTTTGGCATCGCCACCGGCTATCAGCAGAATGCGTCGGTGTCCCGTACCCGCAAGCCCTTCGATTGCCGCCAGGGTAGCACCGGCATTGGTGGCCTTCGAATCATCAATAAAATGAATACCATCAATAATGGCCACTTCGCTACAGCGATGCGGAGCCGGTTCAAAATCGTAAACGGCGTCGGCAGCAGTGCGAATATCAACCCCCAGCGTCATGGCTAATGCGATGGCTGCCTGAATGTTAAGCGTGTTATGACTACCACTTAGCGGCGAGCGACGCGTATCAAACACAGGCTCTCCGTCAAAGGTGATCCAATGTTCGCTTACACCGAAGTCGGTCGGTGATGCATTTAAGCCATAACTGACCATTTCACTGACCGCGTGTACCGGACGTGTCATTTCCTGACCGCGCCATACCACTGCGCGGTCACAGTGTAAAAACAGACGTTGCTTGGCAGCCAGGTAAGCGTCCATCGTACGATGACGATCAAGGTGGTCGTCACTTAAATTCAGCAGGCAACCGGCCTGTAGCTTGAGGGTTGATGTTGTTTCCAGCTGAAAGCTCGATAACTCCAGCACGATCGCATCAAGCGGCATAGCCAACGTATCAAGCACTGCTCGTCCAACGTTCCCCGCAGCCACTGCGCGCAGCCCCGCTTTTGAAAGGATATGGGTGGTCAGCAATGTGACCGTTGTCTTACCGTTTGAGCCGGTGATTCCCACCGTTGGCACAGGGTTGAAGCGGGCGAATAATTCAACGTCGCCAATCACCTCAACGCCTTTGTCGCGGGCTTTTTGAAGTGTCGGATGCGCCGGGTCAATGCCCGGGCTCAATATCAGCAAGTCCACATTGTCAAAATAGCCAGCGTCGGGTTCACCACGGCAAACCGGCACTGTCAATGACTCAGGCACACTGCTGTTATGGCGGCTATCCCATACTTTAACCTGAGCCCCCTGCCCCTGAAGAAAACGCACACTGGCCTGGCCGGTCATTCCCAGACCGGCGACTACCACAGATTGTGTGCGTAACTCTTTCTTCATTAACGTAACTTCAACGTTGCCAAACCAACCAATACCAGAATGATGGAGATGATCCAGAAGCGCACGATCACGCGTGGCTCCGGCCAGCCCTTAAGCTCATAATGGTGGTGAATTGGTGCCATGCGGAAAATTCGCTGCCCGCGGAGTTTATAGGAGCCGACTTGCAGAATGACAGACAGCGTTTCCATAACAAACACACCGCCCATAATAATAAGTACAATCTCCTGTCTGACCAGAACGGCCAGGATCCCTAATGTGCCACCCAGCGCCAGTGAGCCGACGTCACCCATAAACACCTGCGCCGGGTAGGTATTGAACCACAGAAAACCTAGTCCGGCCCCCACCAGCGCCGTACAAACAATAACCAGCTCACTGGTCAGCGGAATATAAGGAATGTTCAGATACGCGGCGAAATTAGCGTTGCCGGTTACGTACGCGAAAATCGCAAATGCTCCGGCGACCAGAATGGTTGGCACAATCGCCAGGCCGTCCAGGCCATCAGTTAAATTAACCGCATTACTGGTGCCTACCACGGCAAAATACGTGATAACTACGAACATCAGTCCCAGCTGAGGCATCACCTCTTTAAAAAACGGTACCAGTAAGGCGGTTTCTGCGCTTTGCGACGAAGCGCTGTACAGATAGATGGCGACCACCAGTGCGATGGCGGATTGCCAGAAATATTTCCAGCGGGCAATCAGGCCTTTGGGATCTTTACGGATCACTTTACGGTAATCGTCGACAAAGCCGATAATGCCATAACCGACCACAATACTCAGGGTCACCCATACATACCGGTTTGACAGGTCTGCCCACAGCAGAACACTGGTCACCACTGCCGCCAGGATCAACAGACCGCCCATGGTTGGGGTGCCTGCCTTAGACAGATGGCTTTGCGGGCCATCGTCACGCACGGTTTGGCCGATCTGCAGGTTCTGTAGCCAGCGGATCATCTTCGGGCCGATCACAATTGCTATCACCAGTGCGGTCAAGGTACTTAATATTGCCCGCAGTGTCAGATAGGAAAAGACATTAAACCCGGTATCAAACTGGGTTAGAAAGTCGGCCAACCAAATCAACATGCAATGCGCTCCCGACGGCGTTCAAGCTTTCCCAGCTCAGAGGCCTCAATTGCCTCTACCACACGCTCCATACGTGAGCTGCGTGAACCTTTAACCAAAATCGAAATATCCCGTTGTTCTGATAACAGGCGCGCTTTCAACACCTCCAGCAAGTCATCAATGTTGCTGAAGTGCTCCCCATTTGCCCCATATACTGAACTCGCCGACTGACTCAGTACTCCCAGGGTGAAAAGCATATCGATGCCCTTTTCCCGGGCGTAGCTGCCTACCTGTTCGTGATAGTACCGGGATTTTTCACCCAGCTCTTTCATATCCCCCAGCACCAGTAGTTTGACTCCGGAGAAACTGGCTAACGTGTCAATTGCGGCATTGACCGACGCCACGTTCGCGTTGTAGGTATCGTCCAGCAAGGTAACCTGCGACGTCAGTTTTTTCACGTTCAGACGCCCGGCTACCTGTTGCATATCCCGCAGGCCATTGCAGACATCCTGAAGGGTCGCCCCCACCTGCATAGTCAGTGCGGCGGCAACCAGGGCATTCCCTACGTTATGGGCGCCGGGAATAGCAAGGTGGACAGACACGTCGCCCTTCGGGCAGACAAGGTTGAATGCCGCACACCCATCCAGACCAATGGTAATATCCTCAGCGCGGAAATCGGCTTCATTTTGCTGGTCTGGCGAAAAGGTTAAAACATGCCTGTGACGGAGCTTGCCCTGCCAGAACTGTGAGAACTGACTGTCGACGTTTACAATGGCGGTACCGGTATCGCCCAGCCCTTTAAAAATTTCACTTTTAGCGCGAGCCACACCTAAAAGACTCCCAAACCCTTCAAGGTGGGAGGCTGCCGCATTGACGATGGTAGCCACATCAGGCTTTACCAAACTGGTGGTATAAGCAATTTCACCCATATGGTTTGCCCCCAGCTCCATGACCGCAAAGTCATGTTCAGGCTCCAGCCGCAAGAGGGTCAGTGGCACACCAATATCATTATTAAAGTTGCCAGCCGTCGCCAGCACATTACCCCGACGCGCTAAAATCGCCGCACACATTTCTTTTACTGTGGTTTTGCCACTGCTGCCTGTAATGGCGATGGTCTTCGGCGCGACCTCGCGCTTGACTGCCGCCCCTAGCTGCCCCAGCGCCTGCTTGGTATCATCAACGTAGATGACGGGCAGCGACGTGCGCACTTTTTCGCTGGCAATAATCGCGCTGGCACCCGCTTCCTCGGCCTGTTTAACAAAACGATGACCGTTAAAGTTAGCCCCGCTTAAGGCCAGGTAAAGTGCACCTGGCTGAATGGTACGGGTATCCGTACTGACCGCGCTTATTTCCCGGTCTTCACCCTGAAGTTCACCGTCAATTTGACTGGCTACCCAAGACAGCGTGGTGGTAATCATTGGCTATACTCCCGTTGCAAGCGTGCGACCACGGCCCGCTCGTTATAGTCTGTCGTCGTTGTTCCGATTATCTGATAATTCTCGTGCCCCTTGCCGGCAAGCAGGATCAAATCCTGTGGCTTAGCGGATTGCAAACAATAGCGAATGGCAGCTTCGCGATCGGGTTCAGACACCACCCCGGAGGTATCTCTTATCCCTGCCATGATATCCGACGCTATCGCCTGGGGATCTTCGGAGCGACTGTTATCTGTAGTAATCACAATATGGTTAGCCCCCTCTTCTGCGGCCTCTCCCATCAGGGGCCGTTTACCGGTATCTCTGTCGCCGCCACAGCCGAATACGCACCACACAGCACTGGGCGTATGACGGCGTGCAGCTTCCAGAGCTTTCACCAGCGCATCTGGCGTATGGGCATAATCCACCACCACATTGGCGTGATTGTCAAAATGGAATACTTCCATTCTGCCGGCAACAGGTTTGAGCCCGGATACGGCCTCAACCACATCATTAAACCGCTCGCCTTCAGCCAGCAGCGTCGCCATAGCACTTAATACGTTACGAATATTAAATTCACCCAGTAGCGGCAACATTACGTCGCCCTCTCCCCATGAGGATTTCACCGTGAAGCGGCAACCATCCTGATGATAGTCAGCATTTGTGGCGAAACAATGGCGATCGTGGGGCACCTCTGGGGCGTTACTGTCTATTCCGGTCCAAATTCGCTTTACCGTATCAGGCGTGTTTGCTGCCCAATTCTGACTTTCCTTGTCGTCTGCATTAAGCACCACTGAATGCAGACCTGGCTGCTGTAACAGCATACGCTTAGCCTGCGCGTACTCAGTCATTGAGCCATGATAATCCAGGTGATCACGGCTTAAATTTGTGAACACAGCCACATCGGTCTGAACCTGTGCCAACCGGCCCTGAACCAGGGCGTGTGAACTGGCCTCAAACGCCGTGTGGGCCACATCCTGCTGCTCGAACTCGGCAAGAATATACTGCATGCGTATAGCATCGGGGGTAGTCACTGCCGCCGGGGTAGGCTTCCACGCCATATCATCGTCATCAAAGATGCCGCTGCCCAGTGTGCCGACTGCCGCGCTGCGTGTACCAAGTGCATGTTTAAGCTGCGTGATAAGTTGTACTACAGAGGTTTTACCGTTGGTACCGGTCACAGCCACGGTCGTCATTTTTTGTGCGGGGTAATCATAAAACGCAGCAGCAAGTGGTGAGAGCATGGCCGGCAAGTCATACAACGAGATAATCACGGTATTGCCCCGCATTTGCAGCGCGCCGTGCTCACTTTGTGCGTCGGCCTGTGCCAGAATCACCCGCGCGCCCAGACTGATCGCCTGTGGGATAAAGTCGCGACCATCCCGCTCATGTCCTTTAATCGCCAGAAAGCCCAGTTTGGTGTTCACTTCACGGCTGTCCAGCGTCAGCCCATGGATACGAATATCGGGTGCATCGACACCAAACTTTGCCAGCAGTGCCCGGGTGCTCTGGACGAACGCACTAACTACCACTTTGGCCTCCTTTAAGAAAACGCGTTGAGGTCACTTGTTTATCATCCGGCGCAATATTCATTAGTTGCAGTGCGCCCCCCATGATGGAAGAAAATACCGGCGCCGCGGTATCACCCGCGTGATACAAATCACCACCGGGTTCATTGATTAACACCACGGTGACCAACTGAGGATTGGAGACCGGTGCAATTCCGGCGAATATATTGACATACTCCTCACCGTACCCACCGGCGACAGCTTTTCGGCTGGTACCGGTTTTGCCCGCCACCCGATAGCCCGGGATTGCCGCTTTCACTGCGGTGCCGCCTTTTTGGGTGACGCTTTCCATCATATGTATGATGGCCGCCGCATTGGCCTGACTAACCACACGTTCTTCGCCTCCCTGCCAGGTTTTCGGCTTTGGGTGCTTGATTATATTCAGTGGCCGTTTGATACCGCCATTGGCTATGGTGGCGTACATACGCGCCAGTTGTGCGGTGGTCACGGAAATACCATAGCCGAATGACAGTGTTGCCAGTTCAAATTCAGACCAGCGACTGCGCTCATGAAAAATACCGCTGCTTTCACCCGGCATGTTGGAGCCGGTGTCTGACATCAGCCCCATGTTGTAGTAGGTATCCAGCAGGAAAGGCTTAGGCACTGACAGTGCAAGCTTGGATGTGCCCATATTACTGGAGTGCTGAATAATTTCTTCAAGCGACAGTTCGCCGTAATTGCGAAAATCTTTCACCAGGCTGCCACCAAGTCGCATCCAGCCAGGGTTTGTGTCGATCACATCGCCGACCTCCACCTCGCCGAACTCCAGCGCCGTCAATACTGCCAATGGCTTGAGCGAAGAGCCTGGTTCAAAGGCGTCGGTAATCACCCGGTTACGCATGCGGTGTGCGGATACATCATCGCGGTCATTAGGGTTAAACGACGGCGCATTGACCATCGCCAGTACATCACCGCTGTGTACATCCACCACAATGGCAGAGGCCGAACTGGCCTTGTAGTACAGCATGGCTTCTTTAATTTCTTTATAGGCCAGAGCCTGAATACGCTGATCAATCGACAGCGTCAGATTGTCAGCGGCTTCACCTGAGGTTGTCTCCAGAATTTCAACCTGGCGGCCTTTGGCATCACGACGGATTTTTCTCGAGCCCGGGGTCCCTGTCAGCCAGTCGTTATACATCCGCTCTAACCCTTCAATGCCCTTATCGTCGACATCGGTGAAGCCAATTAACTGCGCGGCAACTTCCCCTGCCGGGTAGTACCTTCGGCTTTCACGCCGCAAATAAATACCTGGTATATCCAGTTTATCGACATAATTGGCCATCGCCGGGGAGACCTGGCGCTGCAGGTAAACAAACCGACGCTTGGGATTGCTCACCCGCTCACGCAAGCTATCAACGTCCTGACCCAGAACATCAGCCAGAGCGCGCCAGCGCCGCTTTTTATCAAAGGCGTGATTATCGTGAATGACCTTAGGATCGGCATAAATAGCCTGAACGGGCACGCTCACAGCCATTTCGGCCCCATTACGATCCGTAATCAGGCCGCGATAAGAGGGCATATTACGGGTGCGCAGGGTACGGCTGTCTCCCTGTTCGATCAGAGCATCCGGTTCAATAACCTGAATGAATGCGGCGCGCGCAGCGAGGACCACAAACACCGTGAGTACCACCAGCAATACGGTTACAAAACGCCACTGCACCAGTGACGGTGTGACATTCTGTCTGGCGCCGCGGCGCTTGCGGGTGTTTTTTACTGTGCCGGTCATTTAAGTCGCACCACAACTTCTTCATCGGCACTGGGCCGATGCATGTTCAACTGCTTTTCCACCATACTTTCAATACGGTTGTGTTCGGTGAGTGCGCGCTGTTCGAGCACCAGATTGCGCCACTCGACATCCAACTGATCTTTTTCTTCCATCAGGTCTTCAAGGGCAATAACCTGCTGGCGATTATGATGGGTACTCAGGATCACGGCCATGGCACTTACCATCACCATCAAATACAACAAAACCCGCAGCTTGTTGCGGGTCAAATCGGAGACCAGAATGAGGAGCAGACTGAACTTCGTCGTGCTGTGTTTCTGCGTTACCGACGTCATAGCTTTTCCGCCACCCTGAGCACTGAGCTGCGGGCCCTGACATTCTGAGTGATCTCTTGCGGTGAGGGCTTTATGGCCTTTCCGAGTGTCCGCAGCACCTTATCTGCATCGATTTCTGCCTGAGTCACGGGCAGGTTATGTGGCACAGCTTTACCCCGGCTTTGCTCCCGCATAAAGCGCTTTACCAGTCTGTCTTCAAGAGAATGAAAGGAAATCACCGCCAGTCTGCCACCGGGCTTTAATACACTCACAGCAGCCTTAAGACCTTCTCGCAGTTGCTCAAGTTCCGCGTTGATATAAATACGAATGCCCTGAAATGCGCGGGTTGCCGGGTGCTTGAATTTATCTTTTACCGGAACGGCTTCGTCAATCAGTGCAGCCAATTGCGCCGTGCGGGTAATGGGAGTATTAACCCGTTCGTTGACGATGGCATGCGCGATGCGCTTACCAAACTTTTCCTCACCGAATTCTTTGATGACCTGCGCGATATCCTGCTCTTCTGCTGACGCCAGCCAGTCCGCAGCACTCTGTCCACGGGTAGTGTCCATGCGCATATCAAGAGGGCCGTCACGCAGGAAGCTGAAGCCCCGCTCGGCATCATCCAGTTGCGGCGAAGAGACGCCTAAATCCATCAGCACGCCGTCAACCTTGCCACTTAGCCCCAAGGCCTCAAGTGACGTCGCCATCTGAGCAAATGGCTCATGAACGATTGAAAAGCGTTGGTCCTCAACCAATGAATCAGCAGCCTTGATTGCCTGAGGGTCGCGATCAAAGGCAACCAGCCGGCCGCTTTCTCCAAGCTGAGCTAAGATAGCGCGACTATGTCCGCCACGACCAAACGTCGCGTCCACATAAAGCCCATCGGGTTTCACTGCCAGCCCCTCGACGGACTCATTGAGTAACACCGACGTATGGCTGAAATCTGGCGTACTCATAGTGAGAAGTCCTGCAGTCGCTCGGTTAATTCAAAGTTACCACCACGTTCAGCTTCCATATCCATCTCAATCTGGCTCGCCCATACTTCTGCATCCCAGATCTCAAATTTGTTAAGCTGCCCCACCAGCATGACTTCTTTGCTGAGTTTGGCATGTTGTCTGAGTGGGGGTGGGATTAGAATACGACCGCTCTTGTCCATTTCACCTTCGGTGGCGTAGCCTAGGAGCAGGCGCTGCATCCGGCGCTCAGCCGGAACCATGCTGGAGAATTTACTGAGTTTAAGTTCGATTTCTTCCCATTCGGGAAGTGGGTAAAGCAGCAAACAACTTTGTTGTGTGTCGACGGTGCAAACCAGCTGTCCGTTACAATCATCCTGGAGGGACTCGCGATACCGCGTGGGTATGGCCAGTCTCCCTTTTGTATCCAGATTGATTGCGTTAGCGCCGCGGAACATTCCCCTAGCCTTTTATTATTTGCTTTTCTTGTTTATTGAGTGCTGGTTTGTAAAACGATAATGCCTCGATCCACAATTTGCCACTTTTACCCACTGATTGACAGTTTAGGTAGCAATGATCCCCACTGTCAAGCAAAAAACCGCTGCAAACCCGCGTCAGCACTGGCTTTAAGCTGTTTTTATATACAGTAGTCTAAGGAAGTCGCTGAATTAAGAGATAAAAAAGCAGGGTATTCACGGTGGCAAAACCAACATTAAATTTATCGGGACTGCCAGCAATACTGGCGAAGAGAAAGTGAATACTTACTGAAAAACCACCATGTCCAAACCTGCACTGCCCGTGCAAGGCAGTGCAATGCGCAAAAACCACTAAAAGCGGTAGCGGGCCTTGGCGGTGAGACTGTTTACATCAGTGTCCCCAAACGGGCTATAGCCTTCGTTTTCATTACCTACCTCGGTGGAGGCCCCCACGCGCAGTGACAGTGCCGGTGTAAACCAGTAATCCACGCCCACAATTAATCTTCTAAAGCCGGACGAGTCCTTCAGCGCCACTTCTGCGCTGAGTCCTTTGTTGAAAAAGTACCGTGCTGACGCGGTCACCGAAGCCGCACCGTGAAAACGTCCTGCTAAGTGCAAATCCCACCCCTGTCCATTGTGCAGATCAGTGTAACGGGTATATATGGATGGCGAGTAATCGTCATCATCAAACGTCCGCTTTATCCCATCATCATTCAATGAAGACTCAAACCAGTCGTAATCTACGCCTGCGCCAACCTGCAACTTCGGGTTAATATTATAGCCTGCAGACAATTTTATACTGCGCTCAGAAATATCAACGTCACCGTCGAAGGTGTAATACGTTCGGCTGTAGTCAGAACCACTGATACTGCCACTCAGCGACCAGTGCTCATCCATGTAGCCGGTGCCACTGATACCGTAGTTGTCTATGCTCCGGTACGTCGCATAGTTTACCGATACGCCTGACACGCGTTGCAGGTACGGATTAATCAACAGTGCGCCCTGGCCGTTATCCAGCTTATCTAAATACCGGGTATAGCCAATCTCTGTGACATTTTCATCCAGCGGCCGAAAGTGTGAATAGCCAGCCCTGATTTCGTTTTGGGCTGCCGCCCCTGGGGCTGTTAAGAATGCTGTGGCGACTGCCACCAAAGCGAGTGGTAACGATTTAGTCATGACTCATCCCTGAAGTGAGTTACTGTCAATAATATGCACAAACACACTAAATGACTGAAACTTAACGCAAACTGAATCAGCTATGAAGCGCTTCCGGCAACAAAAAAGCGAGCCACATTGCTGTGGCCCGCTTTTTTGTCAGATATTGCTTACGCGTTTTGCTTTGGTGTTTCCTGCGGCTGTCCGCCAGTCATTTGCATGCTCTGGATCGGGTTGTCGGTTTTTGCAGAAAGGTCAACCAGGCGATTTAACTGCCCTAATGACATCATCACCGCGTACATGGCGCCAAGGAATCCTGCCTTATGCAGCTCCAATACCTGCTCATCTGGCAGTTCAAGTAGTTTTTTCTCATTGATGCTCATCATGCCGGTAACGTTTCGCTGTTTGCCATCAGCGTAGGTCAGACGGATGTGAAACGGATCCAGCAGATCCAGTTCTGTCAGCTTTTTAACAAAGCGCTGAGTCATCATTTCACTGTTGGCGAGGTCAGCCAAAAACTGCTGACGATTTTTCAGCAACTCTGTCGCTTCGCCCGCTTCGGTAAACAACGGCTTGCCGTCTTCGGTAATAAAGTCGCTGTTTTCATCAATGTACAGACCCAGCTTCTCGCCGTCCGGGCGAACGTCAAAAGGATAACGCAGGATATTCATAGGCACGTGGGGGGCCTGCCACTTATCACCGTCAATAAATACATTCTGGCCCTGTTCCATGCCCAGCATTGCAACAACGTGGTATCGCTCAGACTTAGGGTCCTGGATAAGTACGATAGGCATGCACGATGCCAGCTGCGCAAACTCTTTGATTGAGGCGGCGGCAAGATGGGTATTCGCCGCATGTTTGAACGGGGAGTTGGTCGCTATTTTTAAATCTTTGTGCTTTTCTTTGTCCAGCGGGACGTAATTAATTGCCATAATACTGTCTCGTTCTTGTTTTTGTGGTCACAGCTGCAAAGGTGCGCCTGCGCACGCGCCATGACCATCCTGATTTTCAATTCTGTTAATGGGACAGATTGCCCCAGACGGCGGGCAGTATCCCGCATTTACGTATACAAGTCACGCCACCCGACAATATCAATTTTTAAGTTTTTATTACAAAGCACAAACAATCCGATATAACGTCCGTCTCAGTAAAAAACCCACAGGCTGCTCGGGTTACAGGCAAAGATTGTCTGAACCCGGCTTTTTGCGTAGTCTGAACGATTATATCTCGTCACATGGTGTGCCCACGCCGGGCCAATACAGAAGGAAACCAGATGAAAGTAAATAGACCATTAACAGCGATCGGGCTGTTTGCTGCCGCTCTCTCGTTTAACGGAGTTGCTGCCGTTAAAAAAGCCAGCGATAAAGCGAAAGAGATTGCCAGACAAACAATTATCGTTGATGGTCACATTGATGTCCCCTATCGCATTAATGACGAATGGGCTGATGTTACCAAAGCAACGGAAGATGGCGATTTTGATTATCCACGGGCAAAAGAAGGCGGTCTGACTGCGCCATTTATGTCGGTTTACGTCCCTGCCAGCCTGGACAACTCTCCTGCCTCGACGCAACTTGCCAACCAACTGATTGATTCTGTTGAAGCAATCACCGCTCGGGCTCCCGACAAGTTTGCCATTGCACTAAGTGTCGATGATGTCAGAAGTCAGTTTGAGAAAGGCTTAATTTCGCTGCCTATGGGCATGGAAAATGGCTCACCGATCCAGGGTGAAATGACGAACCTTACGCATTTTTATGACCGCGGTATCCGCTACATCACGCTGACGCACTCTCAGTCTAATCATATTTCCGACTCCTCCTATGATCTTCGCCGGCAGTGGCAAGGTCTGAGTCCATTCGGAAAAAAACTGATCCCCGAAATGAATAAGATCGGCATGTTAATCGATATCTCGCATGTGTCGGATGCCGCGTTCTATCAGGCGGTTGAACTCTCCGAAGCCCCTGTCATCGCCTCTCACTCATCGCTGCGCGCATTTACCCCGGACTTTGAACGGAATATGGATGATGAAATGCTTAAAGCGCTGGCGAAAAACGGCGGGATTATCATGATTAACTTTGGTTCAGGATTTGTCAGCAAGGAGGCCAGAGAATGGCGGGCCGGGCTATCCCAGGCCAGAAACCGCTATATCAAAGAGCATGGCGACGACAACGACAAACTGGAGCAGTTTGAGAAGCAATACCGTGTTGAACATCCCTATCCGTATTCAAGTCTGAGCGATGTGCTTGACCACATCGATCATGTGGCAGAGCTTATCGGTGTTGAGCATATTGGTATCGGCTCTGACTTCGACGGTGTTGGCGATTCCTTGCCAGTGGGCCTCAAGGATGTGTCTGACTACCCTAACCTGGTTCAGGGACTGCTTGACCGGGGATATAGTGAAAAGCAGGTAAAAGCAATTTTAAGCGAAAACTTTTTACGGGTATGGTCTGAGGTCGAGGCGTACGCCGCCAAGCACTAATCGTGGTTCTGGCTCCTCCCGCCAGAACAACAACGTATACGCTGCCCATTGCTGGCAGCTTACCCAGCCAGGTGAATGGCATCATTCACCTGGCCAGTTATGAAACCCCTTATGCAGATTGGTTTAATGTCGCAACAAAACTGTTGAGCATCAGCATCATCTGACTGAACAGTGGATTTTTCTGCGGAATTGCACACTCTTCGTTAGGGTTTGCCATCGTGCGGTTAAACCGCATGTCGTTAAGCAAGAAAGTATTAACGACCACGTCGGCATGACACACCGAATAAGATTCATCAATGACAAAAAGCGTGTTAGGACCACTGCTATGGCGGAGCAAATTTTTAACGCCTTGAATGGGCGTTGTTTTGTCTGCAGCGGAATGCGCCACATACAACGGCGCCTCTATTTGCTTACCCGCCTCCAATTGCGCCCGGATTCCGCTGATTACATCCATCAGCTCCAGGCCGGCATAGCCTGCCACACTGGGGTATTTGTACGGGTTGGGGCCGTGGGTTCGATAGTCACCGTCGACCAGCAACGCAAGCCACTTGATCCCCCAAATTCTGGCCATCCGTTCCGCATCGCTGCTTGACGCCAACGCTCCGGAAAACAAGGTTAATGCGGCAACCTTGTCGGGGTTCTCCAGATAATAATCAACAGCCAGGGCCCCCCCGGTAGAAAAGCCCCCCAACAAAACCTTATCACTCATTGCGCCCGCGATAGCCATAACATCGGCGACATGCCGTTGCCAGCGCTCTGCGAGTTGGCTGTCAGACATATCTTCATCGGCATCCCGCAACCCGTGGCCCGGAAGTAAAGGGACAAATACGGTATAGCCCTGCTCATGCAATTGCGCGGCAATTTCACGCATAAAAAACGGCGAATCACTTAAACCGTGTACCAGCACTGCCACTTTTTTTGATGACGTTGGATTTTTCAGTATATAAGGGGCATTGCCTTCATTGCGCAACATATCGGAGCACACCGCATGACGATACAGCGAGGTTTCCCGGCACGGTACTGTTTGCCCCAGTTCCTGTTTATACAGGTCGGCAAAATCACTCATCGCCGTGTTCAGTGTTCTGGCACTGACATGGCCGATTCCAATGCCTGCTAATATAACCAGCACGAGTAAAATTCGCACACTCTCTCCTTAATGCCACTACGCATAACGTGTGAAGATGATAATCAAAGCAACTGGCATTCGCCATAGAAGATGCACTTAAGTATAGGGGCAGAATCGTTTTTTCGCGGTCTGACGCTAACGTATAAAATCCAATCCCTGAATATTAACCGGTATGCTGTTAGCGTATTACATCGCTCCTACTATAGGCTGTAACGCTGCACGCGCCCCCAATGCATGGCAGCGAAACAAACATGGACAATTGAAAAAGGCAAAGCGGGACGAAAGCCCGTGACGCAAAGCCACCGGTCTGCCGCATGACACAAGCATGCAATGACAGCGGGGTTACCGAACTGACATACAATCTGCCCGGCAGAGAGGGAGAGTTCACTTTTTCAGTCATCAGTATGTTGTTACTGGCTCGCACCAGTTGTTAAACACCATAAAGTGAGGACTGCAATAATGATTATTTTGGTTGGTGGAGAAAAAGGTGGAAGCGGCAAAAGCTGCCTTGCGCAAAATATCGCTGTTTACCTTCGAACCGAAAAAAACGCCCAGGTGCTGATGGTCGACTGCGACCCCCAGCGCACCACATCCGACTGGATCCAGGAACGTAAAGCCGATGACACGCTACCTGAAATAAATTGTGTGCAGCTGTATGGCAAAATAAGAAACGAATTGCTCAGCCTGCGACAATATTACGATTACGTTGTCATAGACTGCGGCGGGCAGGATAACCTGGCACTGCGTTCCTCCATGGCTGTCGCTGATCATATCTTAATTCCGCTTCGGCCAAAACGCCGCGACCTCAAAACCGTTGCCCACATGGAAGATGTGTTGTCGACCTGCAAAATGGTCAATCCAGGCATGAATGCGGCGTTTGTTATTACCCAGTGTCCGTCTCTTCCGAGCCTGGCCAGCCGAATCCTGGAAGCCAAAGAAGTCTGTCGCTCCTACGATGTACCGGTACTTAATTCCGTCACATTCAGTCGCAACATGTATGATGATTCTGAAGAGTCGGGACAATCAGTGATAGAAAGTGAGCCGAACGGTAAAGCGGCGATTGAAATCAGAAGTATTATCGAAGAAATGCTCGCCAGGAAAAAAGGGGAGTCACATGAGCCTGTTGAGTCTCAGAAAGTCCACGCCGCAGGCTGAGCCTGACAGAGCGAGTGTTGACAGCTTCATCGATGACGCGCTGCTCTATGCCAGCGGCGTGTCACGATTTGAGCAGTCCGGCGAGCAATTGATCACTGTGTGTGACGATGGCGCCGGACATGCCGCTAATGACGCCATGCGCCGGGCAACCTTTACGCTGAACCAATCAACAGTGGACACGCTGAGTCGCTTGTCAGTACAAACTGGCATTTCTCGCTCACGCATTATACGAATTTGGGCCATGCAGCAGGCAAGTCGCGATAATGAAAACCTTATCAGTGCTATCACCGTATAATTTTTTATTGATTGATCATTGATGGGCTGCGCTAACGTAGGTGCCCGGCATGCGATACTGCAACAAAAAACAATAGGTTGTTGAGTGTGAGAAAACGCCAAAAGCACTTGGCAAAAAATACTGTTTTCGTACCGGACATACCGGTGTGTCGATATGGAATGTCTATGAAACTGCGCACGCTGCTTGCGGTGGTATTTGTCGGTCTTTACCTTAGCAGTATTAACGCAAGTGCCCAGGACCAAACACTTACGTCGTCATCCATAACGTCAATAGACGACGTCATTGCGCTTAGAGAAGCAGGTGAACTTCAAGATGCCAAAGCAGGCATCCTGCTCATTCTTGAGCGTACCCGTCTAAAGGAAAATGAACAGGAAATGGCCAATGCCTTCAGTGAGCTTGGCTATATTCTGGAGCAGCAAAACGAATATCTTCAGGCGTTCAGTGCGTTCAATCGCGCATTGGATATCTATACCCGGAAACAGCGCTATTCTGATATCGCCAAAACCCTGTCCGATATAGGACAGAATTATCGTTTTCGCGCAGATTACAAACAAGCCTTCGACTACTTAAACCGTTCGATTGAACTGTACGAGTCACTGAGCGATGAGTCTGGTGTGGCCAGACAACAACTTAATATTGGTCTGGTGTACAAGTCACTTGGTCGCTATGAGGACGCCCTGGGCGCACTCACCCAGGCCCTGAGGGTGCTCAGAACTAACGAAGATACCCAATCCGTCAGTCGCTGTCTGACGCATATTGGTGATATATACCGGGATTTAGGTCAGCTGGAAAACGCCGAAACGTACCTGACTGACGCACTTACCATCAGTCAGCAAAATGGTTCCGTGCAACAATCAGCAATAACCCACCAGAAGCTTGGCGAGCTGTTTTTGGAAATGGGTCGCTTCGACCAGGCCCGCTTCCACCTGAATAAGGCGACTGAGCAATTTTCCACACTGGATGCACCGCTCGATCAAGAACGTGCTAATGTCACACTTGCACAGGTGGAGCTGGCGGTAGGTCAATACAGCGAAGGCCTGGCGATACTGCAAAAAGCACTGCTTCGCGCGTCAAAGAATAACTTTTTGACACTGCAAACCCATATTCACCAGGTATTGGCGACGATTTACTTAGAGCAGGATGACTTCGATACCGCCCTGACGCATGCCAACAAAGGCCTGAGTCAGGCAAAGGCTCGCGAGGAGCTGGCAACCCAGCTTGAGTTACTGGCGATACAGGTAGACATTTTTGCAGAAACAGGCGACTACCAACGGGCGTTTGAAAAACTCTCCGAAAAAAATGCGGTAGAAGCACAAATCGTTACCACGAATAGTTCTGCAGTCGTCCGCGACATGCAAACAGAAATTGAGCTCGACAGGCAGGCGCAGTCGATAGAGCTGCTGCAAAAAAACCGTGCAATAGCATTATCTGAGGCCAAACAACGAAATCTCAGAACCAGCATGTTATTGGGCGGGCTGATTGCCATTTTACTGGTCATCTTTCTGCTGTGGAGCCGCTTTAAAGAGCGGCAACTGACGACCACACTGAAGCGGGAAGTGCGCAATCGCACCCAGGAACTGGAACTCAAAAACCTCGAGCTTGAAAATGCCTATCGTACACTTGAGCAGGCCAGCCTGCGTGATCCCCTGACCGGCCTCTACAACCGCCACCACCTTGAAGCGCAGCTCCCTGGTGAGATCCAGCGCTGTCAGCACGCGTACGCGTCTGATGACAAGGAGAAAGGCAATCATGATCTACTGTGCTTTTTAATTGATATTGATCACTTTAAACATATAAACGATGTTTACGGACACCTTGCCGGCGACCGGTTTTTGGTGCAATTTGCGCAGATTATCCGCGATGTTTTCAGGCAAACCGACCTCACCATTCGCTGGGGCGGCGAAGAGTTTTTGATCATCTGTCGTTATTCCTCCCGGCACCTGTTGGTGGATTTGGCAAGTCGGTTTTCAGCCGCCGTGCGCCAGCATACATTTGAATTGGGAGGCAAGGTACGGTGTAACGCTACCTGCAGCATAGGCTTTGCTCCCATTCCACTGGATAAGCAAAGGCCCTTCGACCATGACTGGCAAACCATGTTCGCACTGATAGATTACTGCCTTTATGCCGCCAAGCAGTCGGGCAGAAATGCCTGGGTTGGCGTTACCGACCTGCAAAGTGACACTACTACGTCACACTCTGTGACCACACTGCAGCGTAAATTTGATATGAAAGGTGTACGGATTGACACCTCACTGAACAATCTGGCAAGCATTGTCTGGCCAGAGGATACACAAACGGAAACACCAACGGAGTCGTAATATGTACAGAAACCATTGTTGTTGTGGTGCTGTCACCCTCGAAGTAGATGCCGGTATGGATATTACTGAAACCGCGTCGCACTCTCAGACTGCCAATGAGCCCCCTCGTGCACGACTAGTGGCCACTGATAAAGACATCATTGTTGACGCGGAGCCCTCTGCACTCGGTTGCCTCGAGATTTTTCCCGGTCAGCGCCAGTACTTCTGTAATATTTGTGCAAACACCCTCTACACCCGCTTCGACGACGGTAATATCAGCGTTAAGGTTCCTGTTGCGGGCAATGACGAGATGCCACAACAACTGCCACAGCACTGCGAAGTATAAGCCAGGCAATCTTTGTTAATACGCTGTTCAGACAGCGGCTCTTTGGCAGCTGCCTGGGTGTGTTGATGTGTGAGTTACCTGACCCGTTACACGCCGGCTTTAATGTCTTCAAGGTGATACTTTTCAATCAGCGAGTACAGCGTAGGACGTGTAACACCAAGTAGTTCTGCGGCTTTAGACATGTTTTTATCTGCACTGCGGTAAGCCCGGCGTATGGCTTTGCTTTCGGCCATTTCTCTCGCTTCGCGCAGGTTGAGAATTTCGGGCTCTTCTTCAGTACCGGCATCCATCAGACCTAAATCGTCTGCCTGTATGACCGTACCTTCTGCCATAATCACGGCGGCTTTAAGCTTATTTTGAAGCTCGCGGATATTACCAGGCCATGAATGCGCGAGCATGGCTCTTACTGCACCTTCAGAAAACGATTTGGCTTTGGCATTAAACTCATCGCGGTACTGATTCAAAAAGGTTTTCGCCAGCAACACGATGTCCTGATCACGTTCGCGTAAAGGAGGGATCATGATAGGGATTTCGCCAATCCGGTAGTACAGATCTTCCCGGAATGTTTCTTTCGCCACCATATCCTGTAAGTTTCGGTGGGTGGCACAGATAACCCGAATATCCACCGGTATTTCTGTTCGGCCACCAACGCGTTCAATGACTCGTTCCTGTAGGAAGCGTAACATTTTCGCCTGCAGGCCTATCGGCATGTCACCAATTTCATCAAGAAACAGTGTACCACCCTGGGCGGTTTCTATTTTCCCGAGAGTGGTTTTATTCGCGCCGGTGAACGCGCCCTTTTCATAACCAAACAGCTCACTTTCCAGCAATGTTTCGGGAATTGACGCACAGTTTATGGCTACAAACGGCTCTTCTTTTCTGGGGCTGTGTTCGTGAATGCTACGTGCAAAAACCTCTTTACCGGTACCACTTTCTCCAAGTAGCAGGGTACTGATGTCGGTACCCGCAATTTTTTCAGCTTTGCGCACTACCGCCTGTATCGACTCACTGTTGCCAACAATGCGCTGCATACCGGAGCGGCGCTTGGCCAGAATACGGTTTTCGTGCTCAAGCTTGGCGAGGTTCGCCGCGCGGTTGACCAACAGTTGCATCGTGTCAGAATCAATTGGCTTCTGATAAAAATCATAGGCGCCCATATCAATGGCTTTTAATGCGTGCTCTTTCTCATTATTTCCGGTTACCACGATAACTTTCGTGTTCGGGGCCAGCGCCAGAATTTCCTCCAACGCCGCCAGGCCTTCTGAGGCATTCGCGGGATCGGGGGGTAACCCCAAATCAAGAGTGACAACGCTGGGCTCATGCCGCCGTAGCTGCGCAATAGCCGAAGGCCGATCGTCGGCAAACACGAGATTATACTCCGTCAGGCTCCACTTAAGCTGCTTTTGGATCCCAAGATCATCGTCAACGATGAGCACTGTGTCTGTCATTCTATTTGTTCCTTTAAACTAAAGTGCACGAACATCCACCTGCATGTAGCAAGCCAGGGTAGATACAAAAAAGCCTGTGCGCGTGGGGGCTTCTTCGCACCGTTCCTAGTCCAGCGGAAATATAAGCGTAAAACAACTGCCTTTACCCGGCTGACTCTGGACGGTCAGTTTACCACCAATTGACTGCATGTAATTTTTTGCATCAAATGCACCGATGCCCATACCTGCATTGCCTTTGGTAGTATCGAAAGGTTTAAATAACCGGTGCTCTATGAAGTCCTCGTCCATCCCACACCCGTTATCCTCAATAAGTAGCAACTGCCGCGCATTGGCATGGTCGCACATCAGCACAATTTCGACACTGCCATCGTCTGGCGTTGCCTGTTGTGCGTTACTGATCAGGTGGTAC
>CAZDUT010000015.1:7536-26575 GCA_964508695.1 uncultured Alteromonas sp. | reverse complement strand
GCTGGAGATCCAGATGCCTAGTTTGTCGAGATGTGTCGGATTGTCCACTGGTGTCATGTCACAACGTCATCGGTTGGCCAAAGAGGACGTTATAATATAACAAAACGCAAAAAGTTTGAATGCTTTTGCAAAATTTAATGTCCGCCTGCCCGCCGCTATCTGCAGTGCGGCTCAGGTTGCGAACTACGTCCTGCACCTATTTTGGGGCGGCGACGCGGCTCCCTGCAGTCAGTTCGGATGCAGGCGTTGATTTCTGGCGGGCAAAATACGTAGACAACGAAATTAGCTGAACACCGCTGGCTTTAAGTGCCGGCAGCTTATCGTGAAGAAATGACAGGGTTTCAGGGTGCGGGTGCGCGATACCAATGCCGACGCCATGGTGGCGCGCGATGCGGGTGAGCTGATCGAGCTGCTGTTGCATAAATGCAGGTGTTTTAACGTGGTCAATGAATACATGGCGATGTGCACTGGGTACACCATGCTCCTCGGCTACCTTTTGCGCTAATGAGTTTGGTGTTGTGCGACTATCAATGAAAAACATTTCGCGCTGCCCCACTTCGTACATAAGTGCCTGCATGGCATTGCGCTGTCTGGTGAGCAAACTCCCCATATGGTTATTTACGCCACGGGCATTCGGCACGCTTTTCAGTGCGGCCTCGAGCGTTCTGGCAATGCCCGATGGATACATATCCGCCATGATTGCACGAGGTCCTAACAGGCGGTTATTGGCAACAGCCTGCATGGGCAGGTGCAACATAACGTCTCTGCCCTGACTGTCCGCCTGTTGGGAAAGCGACGTCGCAAGGGGTGTATCCGGCAAAATCGCGAACACCACTTCGGTGGGTAACATCAGCGCTTCGCTATCAGTCTGGCGGTAGCCCAGATCGTCAAGGATGATAACCACGCTGGGAGCGGCGAGTGCGCCGACCGAAAATGTCGCGCCAATCACCAGGCTGGCTAAAAAACGAAAAAGCGCCCGCTTGAGGCTAGTGTTGCGCATAAAGACCTGTTATTGCTTTTGTTGTTATACATTCTTAGTAAGCCGTGGCAATGAGCCACTTTATGGGGTGAAATCATACCGTTCACTTGATTGGGAAGAAAGCTTTTGTCTGCGATGTTTTTTGATTAGGATGACGCACAGCTATGAGCTCACACAGACATCAGGACGGCTATGGTCAGCGCCGCGTCAGCGCTTTCAAAACGCCCCTTAAATCAGCATCTCGCGCCACATCAGGAGTTTTCTAAATGACTCAATCCGCTACGATTACGCACATTGTTGGCAACATCAACACCACCTGGCAACGTATGCAATTGAGTACGACGCCCCCCATTCAGACACCTTTAGAACACAGTGCCAGGCTGTCAAAGCAATCCGGCATGCAGGTATTTTTAAAGAACGAACAGTTACAGCACACCGGCTCGTTTAAATACCGCGGCGCACTCTCACGTATCTTGTCACTGGATGACGCTGGACGTCAAAATGGTGTGATTACCGCCTCTTCCGGTAACCATGGTATGGCCTGCGCGATGGCAGCCAGAGAAGCCGGTGTCGCGTTGACTGTGTATGTTCCCCACGACGCTTCGCCGTTAAAAGTTGAAAAAATACGAGGCTTTGGTGCAACTGTCATTCATGCTGACGGCGATTGTCTGGTGGCGGAGAAAGCAGCGGCAAAAGACGCCGAAGAACAAGGTATGACCTATATCTCTCCTTACAATGACGAACTGGTGATGGCTGGACAGGGCACCATAGGGAAGGAATTGCTTCATCAACAACCACACCTCGATGCAGTATTCATTGCTGTTGGCGGCGGTGGCCTGATTAGTGGTATAGGAGCCTGGTTAAAGGCTCACAGTCCCCGGACGAAAATTATAGGTTGTTGGCCACACAATGCGCCAGCCATGGCCGAATGTCTGAAAGCCGGAAAAATTAAAGAAGTCGACGAAACCGCCACCCTGTCCGACGGTACAGCGGGCGGTGTCGACGACGGCGCCATAACATTTGAGGTATGCCAACAGGTAATTGATGACACCATCAGGGTGAGCGAAGATGCCATTGCCAGCGCACTAAAAGACATGGTGGCGTTTGACTCAACCATCGTCGAAGGCGCCGCCGCAGTGGCCATAGCCGGCGCACTTGAGTATGCGCCGCAGTTAGCAGGAAAAAATGTGGCGATCATCCTGTGCGGTAAAAATATTGCGTTTGATAAGCTAAAAGGCGTGCTGTGCGCAGACTAACTGCAAACGACCTGGAGTGCCCGTCACCAGCACTCCCCGGTGCCATGCCCCTCGGGCCAGGTAGGTAAACATTAAAGTCATTGTTGCCATTGCCGATAACCGGTGCATACCGGCAATAAAAGGACATGACAATGTTGTATTCACCACTGGAAAAGAAAGCCATTGCAATTTCGGCGCTTGGCATGGCCAGCGTATGGGGATTTAACCTGCTTTCACTGGCCGGGCTGCTCTAACACCCTTAAAAGGTTCCCGGCGCGCCGATTGACTAGAGATCCAGCCATTTGCTCGGATTAAGCGCCTTACCTTTGTGGCGTATTTCAAAATACAGATTCGGATAGCTTTGACCACCGCTCTGGCCGACCAACGCAATGGTGTCCCCTGTGCTAACGTTGTCTCCGGACTGTTTCAGTAATGCCTGATTATGGCCGTACACGCTCATATAGCCTTTACCGTGATCAACGATAGTCACCAGGCCAAACCCTCTGAGCCAGTCGGCATACAACACTCTCCCACCAGACACCACTTTGACAGCGCTGCCTTCGTTGCTTTCGATAACAATGCCCTTCCAGCGTAGCTGTCCCTGCCGACGTAACCCGAACAGGCGGCGTACCCGGCCATCCACAGGAGCAGCAAGCTTGCCTTTCACGCCGGCAAGGCCGGATAGCGTCTGCGTTTCCCGTTCGGCCCGTCGCTGGGCTTCTTCTATGGCCTGTATTAAGGCTTGCTCACTTTGCCGGAGCTGGGCAATGCGTTCATTGTCAGAAGCAATCTTCTTATTCAGCTTGGCCAGCGTGGCTTGTCTGTCTTGCTGCCGGGCAACCAGGTTGGCGCGCTGTGTTTGCTGCGCGGCCAGTAGCTCAGTGAGCTCCTGCGCTTTCTCTGCGAGCCTGGCGTTAACGGCTTTAAGCTCTTCAACATTGTCGCGAAACTCAGTAATCGCCTGTTGGCGTGCTTTTGAGAGGTATTGATAGTAAGTCACCACGCGCTCAAATTTACGCGCGTCGTCCTGGTAAAACAGCATTTTGGCATAATCGTAATGACCGGCCATAAAGGCACTTCGCAACTGACTGGCGAGCATATCCTGCTGGTTCAGGATCGCCTGACGCAGCGTTGACTGGGTTTGCTTCAGCGTGCTTTGCTCTTTTTCGTTGGCCGTCAGAGCCTCCCGGGTTTGCTCCAGGGTGCGTGCTACCCGGCTGATCTCCAGTTCAGACTGCTTGAGCACTTCCTGTAACTCTTCGGCACTGGCCTGACTGTCGGCCAGCGCTTGCTGGCGTTCTTTAAGCTCGGATTGCAGCGCCTCCAGTTTCTGCTCATCCTGCTGTGCAAAAGCAGAACAACACCACAGTGACAACAAAACTATGAAATAAACTCGCATTACCACGTCGGCCCGCTATGCATTGTATGCCTGGTCTGAAGATAACCGCGCCAGGCCTTTTACCAGCTTATACAGTGACCAGACAAACACACCGAACAATATCGGCCAGCCAATCAGGATCACAGTGAGAATACCGCCAATCACCGATAACACCAGCGCTATCACAAAGGTCCGCACCAGGTTTTGATAATGGTCAGCAAAGCGACTTTGCGACGCAACAGGCTGTTTTACAATGGCCCAAATACCGCCGACAAACCAAAGCAGTCCGGTAAATAATCCCAGCAGCATCAGAATATAGGCAATCAGCGCATGCTGCTTCGCCTCTGCATCCTCTGGGCTAAGTGTGGCGTCCATAGTGGTGTCCCGTTTTCGTGCATTCAACCCGCTCAGTTTATCCGAGCCTCCCTGCGATGCCCAGCCCAATTTCCCTGCCGTAGCAATGCATTAACGCCAGACTGTGCGTTGTCTACCTCTGCAGGGTGGTTTCTGCGTGATTTTTCCGTATACTTTGCACTCTTTTTTATGGTCGTAAAGGTCGAAGGTTAGAGGTAATGGAGCAACTTATAGAGTTCGCCAGCAATAATATGATCCTGGCAGGCATTTGGCTGGCACTGGTCGCCATGCTGATATACAGCTACATCAGTGCAATGACGTCGCCGGTAAAAGAAGTCAACACGCACGAAGCCACCCTGCTCATTAATAAGCAGGATGCCGTGATTCTGGATACCCGACCCGCGAAGGAATTTCGCAACGGCCATATCTTAAATGCACGCCAGCTCAAGCCTGAAGAGATCCGCGAGAAGAACTTCAAGAAGCTTGAAAACCAGAAAGACACACCCATTATTGTGGTTTGCGCAATGGGTAACTCAGCACGCGCTACGGCCTCCGCCATGGCGAAAGCAGGGTTTTCAGATGTGCGCGTGTTAAAAGGCGGTATGAATGCCTGGCAAAGTGCCAGCCTGCCCATTTCAAGATAAAGAGCGATATATGAGTCAGGTAGAGATGTACACCAAGGCGTTTTGCCCGTTTTGTGTTCGAGCCAAGACGCTGCTGCAACAAAAAGGCGTAGAAATTAAAGAATACGCAATTGATGTACAGCCAGAGCTTCGGGATGAAATGATCACACGTGCCAATGGCGGCTGGACCGTGCCACAAATCTTTATCGACGATAAACATATTGGTGGCTGCAGCGAATTATTGGCGCTGGAGCAACAGCAACAACTTGATGCGTTACTGCAGGCTTGAGTAACGCCTTACAATTAAACTACTAGAACTATTAGGAACAAGCATGACTGACGAAAACCAAGCGACCAATAATACTGCAAATAACGTGCAGCAGACCCAATTCAATATCCAGCGTATCTACACCAAGGATGTCTCGTTTGAGTCACCTAACGCACCGGCAATGTTCACCAAAGAGTGGAAGCCTGAGGTCAAACTAGACCTGGACACCAGCACCAACACCCTGGAAGAAAATGTCTATGAAGTGGTTTTGTCAGTAACCGTAACCGCGAAAATTGCCGATGAAACGGCCTTTTTGTGTGAAGTACAGCAGGCGGGCATTTTCGCTATCGGCGACATGCCAGAGAAAAACAAAGCACACATGGTGGGTGCATACTGCCCGAATGTTCTGTTTCCTTATGCACGGGAAGCCATCTCAAATCTGGTTAACCGCGGCACGTTCCCGCCACTGAACCTGGCACCGGTAAACTTTGATGCGATTTTCGCCGCGTACCTGCAAAAACGTGCGCAGCAAGATCAGGACGGTGAGCAAGCGCAGAAACTGGACGCGTAACGCTCGTGACACCTGATGCAAATGCAGTATCGGTGTTAGGTGCAGGGTCGTACGGCACGGCCCTCGCCTTTTGTTTGGCGCGTAATCACGTCCCCACCCGGTTATGGGGACGCGATACCGAACAAATGCAATCACTTGCTGACAAGCGCGAAAATACCCGCTATCTGCCGGGCGCTACATTTCCCGACGGCTTAACCGTTGAACCGGATCTTGAAAAAGCCATAAGCGCCAGCCGCGATATTCTGGTTGTTGTGCCCAGCCATGCGTTTAAAGCCATGCTGGAGTCGATTAAGCCTTTACTGTCGCCATCACACCGGATTATTTGGGCAACCAAAGGCCTTGAGCCCGGCAGTGGCCGACTGCTCCGCGAAGTGGCGCTGGACGTATTGGGCGAACAATACCCGCTCGCGGTACTGTCTGGTCCAACGTTTGCCAAGGAGATGGTTGCCGGATTACCGACAGCGATTTCCCTGTCCTCGACCGATCAACAGTTGGTTGACGATTTTGCCGCGAAACTCCACTGCGCCAAGTCATTCAGGGTGTACAAAAACCCTGACTTCATTGGCGTACAGCTTGGTGGCGCAGTAAAGAATGTGATTGCTATTGGCGCCGGCCTCGCTGATGGCCTGGGTTTTGGTGCCAATGCCCGCACGGCGCTGATCACACGGGGTCTGGCCGAGCTAACCCGCTTAGGTGTGAATCTGGGCGCTCAGCCTGAAACCTTCATGGGAATGGCTGGTCTGGGCGATTTGGTCCTTACCTGCACAGACAACCAGTCTCGCAACCGGCGCTTTGGACTGGCGCTTGGCGAGGGCAAATCGGTCAATGATGCGATGCGGGAAATTGGACAGGTGGTAGAAGGCTACCGCAATACCGAAGAAGTGCACATTCTGGCGAAACGAATGGGCGTGGAAATGCCTATTTGTGAGCAAATATATGCTGTGCTCTATCACGGTAAATCACCACGAGAAGCCGCTCTCACGTTGTTGGGACGGGAACTCAAAGACGAAACCGCGTAGCTCACGCGGTTTCTATTCCACCTGCAATAAGATCTGTTGGTGCAGCGCCTTATCCGCACTCCCTTCGCCGGGCATGGCTAGCTGTGCGTGCAGCTCATCCCGCCTTATCTGGCGCCATGAAAACCGAACTGACGCCAGCTTTCAAAGACAAATACTGACACGGCATTGGATAAATTCATGCTGCGGCTATCCGGTAGCATCGGGATCCGCAGACGCTGTTCCTGCGGCAGCGATTGAATAACCTCATCGGGCAGCCCACGGGTTTCCGGCCCAAACAGCAAGGCATCACCTTTTTTATACTTCACATCGGCATAAAACGCCGTGCCCTTGGTAGTGCAGGCAAACACGCGCGTGGGTTGCTGTTGCCCGATATAGGCCTCCAGCGACGCATGCCGCTGTACATTGGCAAACTCATGGTAATCAAGGCCTGCGCGGCGGATGCGCTTGTCATCCCAGGCAAACCCTAACGGCTCGATAAGGTGTAAAGCATAGCCTGAGTTGGCGCACAGGCGAATAATGTTACCGGTATTGGGCGGGATCTCCGGCTGGAATAATACGATATCTAACACTGATACTGTCACCTGGGTAGAAAAAACGCCTAGCCTACCCTGCCAGCAGCGCACGCACAACGCTGAGGTATGACGGATACGGATCGTTGTTACGCAGCAATGACAACAATCCGTATCCGTGATACCGCGTATTAGTGATCACAACTGCCAACGGCGCGGCGCGCCTGCGGCCCCTGTCATAAATAAGCAGGAGACGTGGTATGAACAATAAAGCAGAGTCGAGCAATCGCCCCGACTATGATCAGGTGATTCAGGATATCGCCGACTATGTAATGGATTATGAGGTAACGTCAGAAGAAGCCATGGACACCGCCCGAAATTGTCTGATGGACACACTGGGTTGCGGACTACTGGCGCTACGATACCCCGAATGTACCAAGCATTTAGGCCCACTGGTGCCCGGCACACAGGTTCCTAACGGCGCGCGGGTGCCGGGTACTCAGTTCTGTCTTGATCCGGTAAAAGCGGCCTGGGACATCGGCTGTATCGTTCGCTGGCTGGATTTTAACGATACCTGGCTGGCAGCGGAGTGGGGTCACCCATCGGATAACCTGGGCGGTATTCTTGCAGTTGCCGATTATCTTTCACAGGTGCGCCTGCAACAGGGTGAGGTGCCGCTCAAAATGAACGATGTGCTGCACGCCATGGTCAAAGCGCATGAAATTCAGGGGGTACTTGCCCTGGAGAATAGCTTTAACCGGGTTGGTTTATGTCACGTGCTGTTGGTTCGGGTAGCCAGCACAGCCGTTGTCGCCCATATGATGGGTGGCGATCGTGAACAAATCATGGCCGCGATTTCTCAGGCGTGGGTAGACGGCTCAGCGCTGCGTACTTACCGCCACGCGCCCAACGCCGGCTCCCGCAAATCCTGGGCGGCAGGTGATGCAACTTCCCGCGCCGTCAGGCTGGCAGGTATGTCACTGCGGGGCGAAATGGGGATCCCCAGTGTGCTCACTGCACCACAGTGGGGGTTCTACGATGTGTCATTCAGTCACACCAATAAAGATCTCAAGCTTAAACCTGAGGGTGAGCGCCAATTTCGCTTCCAGCGCCAGTACGGCAGTTACGTCATGGAAAATATCCTGTTTAAACTGAGTTTTCCGGCGGAGTTTCATGCGCAGACCGCCTGTGAGGCCGCCGTGCTGCTTCATCCTGAAGTCAAGGATCGCTTAGAGGACATCAAGCGCATTGAAATTACCACGCACGAATCCGCCATCAGAATTATCTCAAAGCAGGGAGAACTGGCCAATCCGGCTGACCGTGACCACTGTCTTCAGTACATGACAGCAGTACCGCTCATCTTTGGTGAACTCAATGCCGATCATTACGAAGACAGCTTTCACCAGGCAAACCCGCTCATTGATTCGTTGCGTGAGAAAATGGAGGTCGTTGAAGACACACAATACAGTCACGACTATCACGATCCCGACAAACGCTCGATAGCCAACGCGATACAGGTATTTTTCAACGATGGCAGTGCCACCGACAAAGTTGCGGTGGAATACCCGATTGGCCACCGTCGTCGTCGCGATGAAGGTATTCCGATCCTTGAGAAAAAATTTAAGCGTAATCTGTCAACACGGTTTCCCGCCGGCCAGGCAGGCGCTATCTTCTCGCTCTGCAAGGATCAGCAGGCGCTGGCTGCGCTGCCAGTGAATCGCTTCATGGACATGCTGGTTATCTGAGTCTGGAAGGGCCAGCGCATTGTCTTTAACGGTTGCTTACACAGACCAGTATCCACTATGCTCGGACAACCTGAGTGACCAAGCCTGAAAGGCCAGTTCGTAACATGCTAAAACATATTATTGCCGGACTCTGTGTGTCCGGCTTTTTGATGGTTGTCTTGTCCGGTCCCGCGTACCGCTTTGCCGGCCTGCCACTGAATGTCGCATTCAGTCTGCTTCAATATGGCCTGGTGGTCGCCGGGGCGGGACTGATCCTGATAATATTGCAGCTCATCGTCGCCAGAAAAACCGTGCAGCCAGGCCGCACTACTCTGTATGCCCTTCTGGCATTTACCGGCGTACTATTGCCGGTAAATATGATGGTAAAGTCATACACCTCTCCGGCGATCCACGACATCTCTACCGACGTCACCAATCCCCCCAGGTTTGCGGCCATTGCGTCGTTGCGTGATGACACTGATAACCCGGTGATATACGAAGGTTCAGACTTAACCCGTCAACAACTCGATGCCTATCCCGAAATCCAGACCGTGAAACTGCCACACCCTGTCGATGACGTATTTACTGCATCAAAACAGGCTGTGGCGGCTCTCGGATGGACAGTAGTGCACGCCAATGCATCCTCGTATGTTGTAGAGGCGACCACCACCAGCCTATGGTTTGGGTTTAAGGATGATGTGATTGTTCGCCTGACGGCTGATAATAACCATACCCTCGTTGATGTGCGCAGCCAGTCCCGAATTGGCAACAGCGATCTTGGCAGAAACGCTGAGCACATAATAAAATTTATGGAAGCACTGAGGACGCAGTTAACACGGTCGTGATAAAAAACAGTGTGCCTGAGAACGCTGCGCTGTGTCTGCGCGTAGCTCCTGCCACACGCTTTGCAACACAAACGGCATGGCGACTGCCACAGCCAGCAGTAGTTGCCCGTGCAGTGCGTATTTCTGTCACCACATAGTCCCCGGCATTGCCGCAAATCGGCGGATCCCCATATCACATGTCGATACATTGAGGAGAAGTACCCGCCAGACGTATGGACCCGCGATCAACTACCTGCGACTGTTCTAACGCAGACCTTCTTCGAAGCAAATCAATCTAACGCAAAAGCCGGTACCAGTGCCTACACTTAACGCTTCCTTTCTGCAGGAATATAACACCATGAAAAACATCATTAAGCAGTCCGCGTTTGCCGTTTTTGCCTTGGCTATCCTTGGTACCGGTACCAGCTATGCCGATACCGTCAGTGAAGTCACCCAGGTTATAAAAGATGACAATGCCTATGTTCTTAAGAACATGAAGTCACCGAAGGGAGGGATCCCTAAAGACGGGTCGCATCAGTTCTGGTCCAGTGGCGGTTTACTCCAGTTTGTACCTGCCGATGCCCCTGAGGCGGAGTTTGAGTCCTTTAGTTTACAGCCTAAGCATATTCAGGTGATAAGCCTTGAAGAGGGTAAATACGCCGTTGCCATGTACTATTCTGAAGGCGCTTTTCACCCGAAAGGCAGCAGTGAAGTTGCGCATTACCTGACCCGGGTAACAGAAGTCTATGTGAAAGAAGACGGCAACTGGAAAGTGCGCGCGTCCCACTATTCTCCTGTCACCGGCGGCAAGGGCACCAGTCAAACCAGTATCGATTAGCCTGCAACCCAAATTGGACGGTAACGCCTTTTGCCGTCCTGCCCCACGCACCGACACTCGCTCTGCAGCGGCGAACTGCGCAGCGTTAACACGGCATTAATGCGCTGTTAAATTTCATCTACGACTCAAGTCGCATTGTGACTGCACGCACCGATTCCTAGACTGGCCGCTCCTTCATCAATTCAGAGGTAAGCAGTGTCACAGTCGTACACATCAGACTACACATCACGTTCAAAACCCGCCTCAGAGTTTGCCACCCGCGCAGACTATCTGGAGCATGAATTATCGATTATGTCACCACGACGGTGGCGACCGAATCTGCCGTCGCGTGATTATAGCTTCGAGTGGGAGGATCTTATTCCGGGTATGGCTGCGACCATTGGCAAGATTGTGATGGTTGCTGCGGTGGTAGGGGCATTTGCCGGGCCTCTGGGGCTGTCATCCGGTTTCGTTATTGAAAACGTGCGTTTCGAGCTGATTATTGCAGGTATCCTATTTGCTATCCTGGTGTCCGGCTTTATCAACCCGGCCGCTAACCTCGCCGGCACACACGGGCCATTGCTTCCGTTGGTACCTGTTATTGTCGCGGCGGGCGGCCATCCTCTGGCGCTGGGGTTACTGATTGGCGTGTTCGGGTTCTTGCTTGGTATAACCCGTGGCGGCAGTATCCTTGCCAGGCTCACGAGTAATGGGGTATGCGGCGGACTCTTGCTGTATCTTGGATTTATCGGCATTTCTGGCCAGATAGAAAGACTCTTTACCTGGGCTGAGGGCTTTGGTCAGGGCTATCTGGCCTTTGTGGTGCTACTTGTCACCGTGGCGATGTATGCCTGGCTTGAGCATATCCAGAAGCGCTGGCTGGCGATTCCGCTCGGTGCCGGTGTTGCAGCAGTACTTGCGCTTGCGATGGGCGCACCCTTTGAGTTCACAACCAGCCCGGGGATCCCCAATCTGAATCCGGCGTACTGGTGGGGGGAGTCTACCGGCTGGCAGCTTGGCCTGCCCGACTGGTCTCATTTTGTTGCCGTATTGCCTTTTGCCGTATTGGCAGTGGCGATGTGGTCGCCCGATTTTCTCGGACACCAGGTGTTTCAGAAGCTGAGTTATCCTAAACATACCCGCCGGGTTCATATGAATATTGACGACACCATGATTGCCGCCTCGACCCGTCAGGCCGTCGGCAGTTTACTGGGTGGGGGCAATATCTCCTCATCATGGGGCACTTACATTATTCCTGCCTCCATTGCCCGGCGACCAATTCCGGCTGGCGCAGTGGTCACAGGCGTGCTTTGTGTTATTGCCGCGCTGTGGGGCTATCCCATGGATCTGGCCGTCTGGCCACCGGTGTTGTCCGTTGCATTAATCGTTGGGGTATTTTTACCACTGATGGAAGCCGGTATGCAAATGACCCGGGAAGGCAAAACCACCCAGTCGGCGGCGCTGACTGTCATTTCCAGTGTGCTGGTCAACCCGGTGTTTGGCTGGTCTTTTGCCATGCTACTGGATAACCTGGGTATTGTAGGCTGTAAAGACCGTGCCCGTGAACTTGGTACGTCCGGGCGCTGGTTGATTCCGGGCATCGCTTTTGTGGTGCTATGTGTGGTGATGGCCATCATCGGGATGTTCCCCGGCGTACCGGCATTGCTGAGCACGTTCAGATAATCGCAATGACGGCCCCGCAGGGGCCGTCTGCGCTATGCTCACGAATGAAGGTGAGAGTATATAACCCGCAATGTTTTCATCAGGTTCTGCTTGGCTGTAGGCCAGTAAATCGAAATATTGTCGAAATTATTCGATTCATAATCGGTCTGAAGTCGCGTCGCCATGTCGTTCAGCGGATCTGACTGTACCGATTTAAGCACACTCACCAGTTTACGGCTGCTGGTCAGGATCTTACCGCGGCTGTCTTCCATCACGGCTTCTTCTACCCCCTCGATGGCACTGTGTAAATTGTCCATCAATGCAGTCAGCGACTGCGCCAGCGAGCCTACCTGTTCACTGTGTTGCAGGTAGGGCAGCACGTCAAACCACACCGTGGGATCGGCAGGTATCGGTAATTTCGCAAAGGCGGGAACCGGACGGTTTGGCTGCTCTTCGGCATTTTCTTTCTGAATTTCCGCTTTCTGGGCATCCACCAGCGCCTGCTCCTGCTCTACCAGTTTATTTTCACTGTCTTTAAGCTTGGTTTGCGCCTGCTGCAGAGCCCTTTCTTTGGTATCCAACTGCGAGCGACTTTGATTGAGCTCGCCTTCCAGCTTTTTAAGCTGTTCATTGAGTTCGCTCTGACTGCTGTCCTGCTGACTGAGCGATGCTTTCGTCTGCGCATACTCTTTTTCTACTGCCGCCAGCTTATCCGCCAGCGCTTGTTGCTTGGCCTGCAAGTCACTGATGCTCTGTTCACGCTCCTTCAGGGCCGACTGCTGTGATTTAACCTGCGTCTGGAGTTTCGCTTCCTGCTCCTCCTGTTGTCTGAGCTTGGATTGTAACGCTTCAGCCTGATCGCGCGCCGCATTGAGCTCAGTCTGCAGTTTCTGCTCTTCGCTTTGCGTTTGTGACACTTTAGACTCAGCCTGGGTCAATGCCTCACGACTTTGCTTCAGTTGTGATTGCATCGACGTATTTTGATTTTCGGCCTGACTCAGTGCCTGCTGCAGTTGCTTTTTCTGCGCTTCAATTTCTTCATGATGTTTTCGCCACTGTTCATCACTGCCGCTCATCATTTCTTTTTGCTTGGCGGCGCGCTGGGCCACATCAGAAAGCTCTGACTTTAACTGTTCAAGCATGGCTTGCTGTTCTTCCCTGGCCAGCTTTTCGGCATCCATTTGTTGCTGTCTGGCTTCCAGTTCTTTGCGAGCCTCGTCAAGAAGCTGCTGCTTCGCGGCCAGCTCATCGGCCAGTTTCGCCTGCTCTTCGGCACGCTGCTTATCACTGGTAGACATGGCTTGCTGCTGCTCCTGGGCACGCTTTTCCATGGCAGCTTTTTCTGACTGGAGCTTTTCAAGCAACGCCTGCTGTTGCTGGCGTTCCTGCTTCTCAGCGTCCATCTGTTGCTGTCTGGCCTGCAACTCATTGCGCGCCTCTTCAAGCTGCTGCTGTCTTGCCGCCAGCTCTTTTTCGAGCGCCTCCTGCTCGGCCTGTCTCGCTTTATCAGTTTCGGCGATGGCTTGTTGCTGCTCTGCCGACTTCGCTTCCATGGTGCTCAGTTCAGACTTAAGCTTCTCAAATATGGCTTGTTGCCGGGCTTTCTCTTGTTTTTCTGACTCGGTTTGCTGCTTGGCATCCATCAGGAATGCTTTGGTTTCCTGTAGCTGCTTCTGCTTGGCCTGCAAATCCTGCTGCAGTTTAGCGTGCTCCTCTTTACGCTCTGCGCTCATGGCCGCCAGTTTTTGCTGATGGGCCTCGGCCTCTTCACGCGTGGTTTGCATGTCCTGTTGAAGCCTATCCAGTGCAGCCTGCTGACGGGCTTTTTCTGCAGCAGCCTCTTCGTTAAGTTTCTTCGCTTCATCCAGGTTGCGGGCCGTCTCGCTGAGCTGGTCCTGCTTCGCCTGCAATGCCTCCTGAAGTCGCCGCTGTTCTTCTTTACGCTCGGCATCAATGCGGGCCATCTCTTCCTGCTGAGCCTTCGCCTGGGCTTCTGCTTCCTGCATCTCCTGTTGTAACCGGCTAAGGACATCCTGCTGCTGTGCTTTTTCCTCACGGTCTTTTTCTGACTGCTCGCGGATTTCTTCCAGCGCAGACTCGGTATCGCTAAGTTGTGTCTGCTTCGATTCTAATTCCTGCTGCAGCTGTCTGGCATACGCTTCCATGTCACCTTTTTCCTGCTGTGACATTTTTTCGAGCATTTCCATTTCGTGCTGAAGATGCTCAATATTGCGCGCCTTGGCACTTAGCTCTGCTTCCGCGGCCTGACAGGCCAGTTCGATCTCCCGACGTTTTTTCTCGGCTTCATCACGGGCCCGACGCTGATTTGCCAGCTGCTCACGCAGTTTGTCAGAAGCCTCGCTGGAGCTGACCAGTTGCGACTGTAAGCTGTTTATCTGGCCCGATACATCGGCAAGCTGCTGATCTTTCTCGCCAATGGAATCCTTGAGACTGGTAATTTGTGACAGATATTGCTCAACTTCCTGCTGCTGCGCCGTTCGGGCCTCACGCAGGCGTTCGGTTTCCTTTTTACTTTCGTTAAGTTGAGTCTGTGCCTGCTGATATTGTTTTTCGCTGTACTGCAGCGCGTCAGCAATCTGATTGCGCTGCGCTTCCAACCGCCCTACTTTGGCACTGGATTGCTCAAGTTGCGCTTCCAGCTCTGCATTGGCCTGCTGACTCTGGGACAGTAAGTCTTTATTGCGGGCATAATCGCCCTGTAAACTGGCCAGATGCTCACTGATATCTTTATGCGCCTGCTGCAAATCAGAAATTGTTCCCATTTTCTCTGACAGATCGTCTTCTGCCTCTGACAGTTTTTGTTCTGTATTGGCCAGGCTTTCTTCAGTTTGTGCAAGTGTCGCCGACTGCCGTTCAAGCTTGCTCTGGCTGCTCGCCAGCAGCTGTTGCTTTTCCTCGACCTCTTTTTCTGCAGCTTCACGCAGCTGCAGCGCTTCCGTGCGGGCCGCATTCGCCTGTTCCAGGGCGCGCAAGTCGACCCAGATACAGATAACCGATTGCAGCTCACCATCACGTAATACCGGGATAAGGGTCAGTTCACAGGGCAGTGGCTCGCCGCGGAAAGTGTGCTGCCAGGTGAAGGTTTGCACCTGTCCCTGCATCCGCGCCGTCGTCAGTTTATCCTGCAGCGCCTTACATTGTGCCTCGTTGCTGTTAAGTTGCGGATGATCAGGCCCTTTACCCAATAAATCATCTTCATCGCGCAGCCCAAAGAATGCACAGGCAGCCGTATTCAAATGACTAAAGCCGTCGTCCTGCAGAATTCCCACCGGCACACTGGCGTATTTAATCAGCCGCTCAAAGCGTTGATTTAGGTATTCCTGTTCCTCGCGGCCGCCTATCCAACAAACAAACTCCTGGGGGATTTCATTAATTTTACTGGCATAAAGGGTTGCCGACACGCCTTTATTGTTTCCGGCGAGGGTTGCAGGTAGCTCGGCAAACTGGTCGTGACGGTGAAGTTTTTTGGCTGCTCTGCCAGCTTCTTCGCCATGTCGGAATAAATCATAAAACGAGCGGTTGGTAAGCTCGTCGGCCGACAGTCCCAGCTGACGGGTAACCGTATGGTTAACTTCTTTGATGGCTTCGTCACCATCGAAGACCACGACCCCCATTGGTGCGCGATCGATAAAGGCATCCAGCCTGCGCACAGCGTGATCACGTTCGGCTGCTGTCTGCACAGCTGCGGTTCTGTCTTCGGCAATCGCAATAACCCCAATGCGCTCGCCGTCATCCAGCACTGCCTGGACATATACGCGCAGCGACTTCTCAACACCGCCCTCCAGTTCAAGACTGATGTCCTGCTGTTTCGGCATGGACGAATCCATGTTCATATGCAGGTTTTTAAGTGCATCGTTAAAGCAGGCCACTTCAGTCACGGGTTTACCTTTGACCCGCATAGGCTCGGTACCAAACACTTTGGCAAAATTACGATTACACTCGGTGAGCTTAAGATCCGCATCCAACAGATAACAGGCATGGGGCAGCAGCATCGTCAGTGTCTGAAAACGCTTCTGGCTGCGCTGTGCCTGCAATGCCAGCTCAGTTTCAGCCAAGCGACTTATCAGCGTAACGTGAATAATGGGATCGTTTTCACGGGTATAATCCAGACAATGCGCAGACACAGTCACAGGTATCGGCTGTTTCCTGGCTTTTAACATCACATCGATGGGCTCAGCCTCGCCTTCTGTGGCCTGCGCAATCAATTGCTCTACCATCATGGCATCGCTGCCTGCAAAGAGGCCGGGAATGTCATCGGCCGATGACGGTGGCTGCACCACCCACGTATCCAGTGTGTCATTGACGGTCACTTCACCGGTAGCGGTGGCGACCCGCATCAGTCCGGTTCGGCCGGTATCCCAGAGATGGGTCAGATGTGAGGCAAGCGCATCTGCATTATCCAGCTGCTGCACAAAACTATCTATGTCCTCCAGCAGCAACTGTGCGCTGCAGCCGGACGTATCCGGCATCTTAGGGTTTATACGAAGTCGGTAATGTCTGTTGCGTGAAGGCAGGACGCAGTGCAGAGTTTGCTCCCGGGCTCCGGATAGTGCACTGCTTATTTCATCGTTCAGGCTCTCTGGCAGCACGGTGGTAACATGTTTTGAACGTAACACGTCCGCTTTTTGACCCAGCAGATAACAGGCCGTGCGATTTACCGCAACGATTTGTTGTTGTGCATCCAGTAGCACAACGCCGGTGGACAGACTGTCAAAGCGGGCCTGATCCCTGAGGCGTTCCGAGGTTTGCTTGTCAAATTGAGTGCGAACACGCTTTGCCGAAAACCATTTTGCGATATACAGCGCGGTAACCAGCACAATCAGTGCTGCTGCCGCCCAGAATATCAAGGCAAACACCATGTCCGGCAGCGCCTTTACCTGATCAGCAATCGCCCAGGCGCGGGCAGGGAGCATGCTTAAGAGTAAAAGTGATGTGTAGACCAGCCGCAAAGATAACCTCATGTTATTTCCGATTCCAGACTTCAGGAAGCATAGTCTACATGGAATGTATCCAAATGTTTTTGTACAAATTTTTTAGCACGTCTGAACTTTCATACCCTAATCACACCGTCCTGTAAGGTTACAGCAGTCCCCATTTGGTCATGATGCGAGTGTATTCCCCGTTTTGCTTTAGCTCGGACAGTGCGTCACTGATTGCGCTGGCTGTTGCCGCCGGGGTTGTAAGGCCTGTGGCCATCTGAATCTGCAGGTTGAGTTCATCGACATTAAAATGCGCTGTAACCAGCGCCGGGTCGAATCCGGCATCGCTGATTTCAAACCGGTCAGTTTCTAAATTGGACAGGGCCAGATCAATTCGCCCACTGTAGAGCAAGCTCCATAATTGTTCGGTGTTTGTGGCAAGAATGAGATTTTGTTTTTCTACAAAGCCTTGTTTTAAAAGATAATTGGCAGCGCCGTAGCCACGCACCGTACCCACCCTGTAGCGTCGGGCGTCGTCAACGTTGGCTAGCTGAATATTTTGCCGGGCCTTTAGACCAATAAAGGACGCCCGGGCGACGTGGACCAGGCCCAGCCATTGAAATTCGGACTCACGCGCCGGAGTTTTAAGTACAGAGGTAAGAACGATATTTGGACGATGGGTGGCTTCGTAGTATGCCCGCGCCCAAGCCATACTTTCGACAGTGGACTGAATGCCGGTCAGCGCTGAAATCGCATTGGCCAGATCCACGCTTGCGCCCTGGGGTTCGCCGTTTGCATCGAGCCAGTAAAACGGCGCGGCAACCTCACTGTAAAAGCGAATGGTGGCTTGTTCAGCCCAGGTTGTTACGGTAACACAGCAAAAAAACACACTTGCAAAAGCGCGTAGAAAGGCCCGGTACACAAGGGCTCCTCCTTCGATATTCATTGCCACGCACAGTACCATTTTGGCGGTGACATGGCGACTGAAATTTAATCAGCATACACGGTGGTTTGTACGAAATTACTTACACTTCGAAAAATCGCATGGTCTGCTTCATCACTGCTTCGCGATAAATATCAGCTTCTGTAAATAATTCGTGGTAGGCCTCAGGAATAATTTCAAGCTGAGCATTGGCAAAGCGTGTCGCGACGGTTCGCTGACGACGGTTGTCAATGATTGCATCGCCATCGGCACTGAAAATCAGCGATGGTGTGGTAATTTGCGGCGCACAGGCTTCTATCCGGTTCATTGCTACCTGCGCCGCATGCAACCACTCACTGGTGACACCACCTAACTGAATCTGACGCTCTTCGTCGTACAACTGACGAAAAATATCGTAACGCACTTTACTGTGGGTCAGCTTATTAAGGGTATAGGGAAAGGCAACGTAAGGAGTTTGCCCGAAAAAATAACCGGAGCGCTTATTTCTCATGCGATTCCAGGCAAGCCCGGTGTGTACCAGCGAGTTTGCCAGCCAACCGGGCAGCGCGGGGCGCACACCAAACATGGGGGAGGCCAGTACGGCTTTGTCAAAACGGGAAGGATCCCGCAGCAAGGTTAAGGCACCAATAGCGCCGCCCATGGAGTGACAGAGCAGGTACAGGTTGCCTATTTGTCTGGGGGCCACCAGCGTGTCGGTAAATGCCAGCAGATCGTCGACATAGTCGTCGAAACTGGCGACATAGCCATGCTGGGGATCATCCGTCATCCTGCCAGACAGGCCCTGGCCTCGATGATCAAGAATAAACACGGCCAGACGATTATTATACAAATCAAAAATCAGCTCTTTGTATTTCAGCAGTGACTCAATCCTGCCCGAGCTGATCACGACGGTATGCTGGGCATCGTCAGGTATGCACCAGGCAACATGTACGGTGACCTTATCTTTTCCAGACATGGTCGATTGCGTAACCTGTTGTTGCCAGAATTGCTCAATCGTGGTGGAAAAGGTTGATTTTAGCGTTGCCTCGTCGGTGAACATCCAGCTCATGTACGTCGTCTTGTTAATAAATATCAGCGCCATATGTGACCTGGCGATGACATTGGTGATGAGTGTGGTGAGGTAATCATGCATTTCCCCGGCAGGTTTTGCAATGGACACAGTTCTGCGAGTTGATCTGGAACTTCATGCTGCC
>CAZDUT010000015.1:0-7526 GCA_964508695.1 uncultured Alteromonas sp. | reverse complement strand
CAGCAAATGGGCAGGGTCACCCCTGACGTCCCGTGACGATGCTAGATATTGGGCCGCTCAGGCTGATAGCTGTCATGACGAAACAGCGGCGAGGTGACAATCAGATCCGCAGTGGCTTTATTACACGCTACCGGGATATTCCACACCGAGCACAGTCGCAGCAAGGCTTTCACATCGGGATCATGTGGTGCGGCATTTAACGGGTCCCAGAAGAAAATCAGCATATCCAGCTTACCCTCCGCAATCAGTGCACCTATCTGCTGGTCCCCCCCCAGTGGTCCGCTTTTTAAGCAATGTACTGATAAGCCGGTTTTCTCTTCAACCATGCTTCCTGTTGTTCCGGTTGCCACAAGGTTGCATTTTTTCATGGCGGTGAGATGGGTATTCACCCATGCCAGCAAATCTGATTTTTTATGGTCATGCGCTACCAGCGCCACCGTGAAGTCATCCATTTACCTATCCTCTACAGCACAGCATTTATATTTAAACAGCATACCACTGCATGGTTATACCGCACGAATCGATCGTCGGCGGCAGCCATTTCCGCAAAAACAATAAAAATATTTATACATTTATATTGCATAACTATTCCATTAAGTTAGACTGCAATTGTCAGCGTTGCACATCGCTGCCGATATTTTTTTTGATTGTAGGAACTTGTGATGATCGATTTCACCATGGCATGTTTTGCTCTGGCTTTTGATAACAGGGTTTTCTCTCCCCTCGCTGGCTACGCATGGCAGGTGCAGCGACGATAGGCGTTTCTGTACTGGCGCATTGTCCGTAGCGCACTTTTTACCTTTATAGGGTATTCAGACTCACAGCGGGACTGGCTATAAAGGTAAAAAGTGGATTTTTTTCAGATTTAACACATCCTTATACTATGATTCAGGTCGCAATTATCGGCGCCAGTGGCTACACCGGTGCCCAGCTCATTCAATTGGTTAGCCAGCATCCGTCTTTACAGTTGACGCACGCCTGTGTGTCTGCCAATAGTGCCGATGCCAATACTCCCTTGTCTGCCGTGCACGGCCAATACGCTCACCTCGATGTTATGCTCCGTCCTGTCAGTGAGACGTTGCTCGACACATTGTGTCACGAGGTTTCTCTCATTTTTCTGGCGACACCGCATGAGGCCAGTCATGACTGGATGCCGCGTCTGACTGCCGGCAGAGCAAAGGTCCTCGACTTATCCGGCGCGTTCCGCCTGAAAGACACCACGGTTTTTTCACAGTTTTATGGCTTTGAACATCATCATAAAGACTTACTCGATCGCGCAGTATATGGTCTCGCGGAGTGGTATACAGACGAGATCGCAACAGCAAGTCTGATTGCGGTACCGGGCTGCTACCCTACAGCCAGCTTAACCGCGCTTAAACCGTTGATGCAGCATGGCTTGTTGTCACCGGACCACTTCCCGGTCATCAACGCTGTCTCTGGCGTGACCGGCGCCGGACGTAAAGCCAGTCTGGCGAGCAGTTTCTGTGAGGTGAGCCTGAATGCCTATGGGATTTTGTCACACCGGCACACCCCCGAGATTAGCAGCTATCTGGGCGGCCCTGTGATTTTCACTCCCCACCTTGGTAACTTTAAACGTGGGATCCTGGCTACGATCACCGTCAAATTGCACGATGGTACAAGTCTGGCCGACATCAGTGCGGCCTATCAGCGGGCCTATGCCGATGCGCCCTTAGTTCGGTTACGCACTACCAGCCCTAAGCTGGATGACGTGGTGCATACACCGTTTGTCGATGTGCACTGGCACTATGATGAAACCACCGGCTATGCGGTCATTACCGCAGCGATTGATAATCTTATGAAAGGCGCTGCCGCGCAGGCAATCCAGTGTGCCAACCTGTGCTGTGGCTGGCCACAGGAAACGGGGCTGCTGGCATGAATCCCCCCCCCATTATAATAAAAGTTGGAGGTGCGCTGCTTGACGATACAGAGGCTGCCAACACCCTTTTTGCGCATATCGCTGACATACAATCGCGCCAGCCAGTGGTGCTGGTTCATGGTGGCGGGCCCGCGGTTGAGCAACTGATGCGGGCGCTAAAGCTACCCAGCAACAAACTTGACGGGCTGCGCGTAACGCCTGATGAGCACATGCCGTATATAGGCGGTGCGCTGGCAGGGTATGCCAACAAAGCGCTCTGCGCCCTTGCCCATCGCAATGGACTGGTTCCTGTGGGACTGTCACTGCTTGATGGCAATCTTGCAGATTGCCAGGAGCTGGACGAAAAATACGGGGCTGTGGGCGCAGCCTTTGCCGGTGATCCGGCATTGCTGGAGGTATTGTTGTCGCGTGATTATATCCCGGTGATAAGCTCTATAGGCTGTACAAAGAATGGTCGCCTTTTGAATATAAATGCAGATCAGGCAGCCACGGTCATCGCCGAACTGCTGCATGGCGACTTATGGCTACTCTCTAACGTTGATGGTGTACTGGATAGTCACGGTGCGCTGTTGCCTGCGTTGAATAATCACCAACTGGCACAGCTCTACCATGACCACACCATTACTGATGGGATGCGCGTTAAGACCGATGCGGCAGTGCAGGCCGCCAATACACTGGGCAAGCCTGTGAGCATTGCAAACTGGTCAGCGCCCCTGACAGACATACTCCGTCATCACGCCGGCACCCGTATTTACCCCGATGCACATACCCTGGGAGACCAATTATGAAACAGGATCTACTGACGTTCGCCGACTGGTCGCCGGAGGCCATGCAGCGCCTTTTGCAACTGGCTATAGAAATTAAAGGCTCCCCGCAAAGCTATGCCAATGTGCTAGCCGGCAAGTCCGTGGTCGCATTGTTTGAGAAGCCATCGTTGCGCACCAGGGTCAGCTTTGATATTGGTATCAACCGGCTTGGCGGCCACATGGTGTACTTAGACACACAGGCCAGTCAGCTAAACGGCCGTGAAGATACCCTTGATATGGCAGCAAACCTGGCGTGCTGGGCAGACGCGATTGTCGCCCGCGTTTACTCACACCATACTCTGGAGCAGTTTGCCAGCGCGGCGCGGGTGCCGGTAATCAATGCGCTGTGTGACAAATACCACCCCTGCCAGGCGCTGGCCGACTATCTGACGATCCAGGAGCAATTTGGCAAAGTAGACGGGCTGACACTGGCGTATATCGGTGACGGCAACAACGTGACCCATTCACTGATGATGGTGGGTGCACTGCTTGGCTGCAACCAGGTCGTAATTACCCCCGCCGGGCATGAACCGGCAAAAGCTATGGTGTCGAAGGCCAAAGCGCTGGCCATGCAAACCGGTACCTCGATTACGCTGAGCGAGGATCTGAAGGCCGCGGAAGGGGCGGATATCCTGTATACCGATACCTGGCTATCCATGGGGGATGAAACACCGCTTGCCGATATCAAAGATACCTTTATGCCCTATCAGCTGAATGAAACACTACTTAAACGTACCGGGGCCAGTCATGTGATGCACTGCCAACCGGCTCACCGCGATCTGGAAATTTCCGGCTCGCTGATTGACAGTGACTGCTCACTGCTCATGCTTCAGGCGGAAAACCGTATGCACGGTCAGAACGCCATTTTGACACAGTTATTAAGCGGTTTATAAGGACGACAGATCATGCAGAAAGTAAATAAAATTGTACTGGCGTACTCCGGCGGACTGGACACTTCTGCCATTATTCCCTGGTTAAAAGAGACCTACCAATGCGAAGTCGTGGCATTTGCTGCCGATGTCGGGCAGGGCGACGAAGAGCTTGAGGGGTTACAGGAAAAAGCCCTGGCATCAGGGGCCAGCGAGTGCCATATCGTCGATCTCAAAGAAGAATTTGTTCGCGACTATATTTATCCCACCATCACAACCGGTGCGGTTTATGAGGGCGAGTATTTATTGGGTACGTCAATGGCGCGACCGGTTATTGCCAAAGCTCAGGTTGAGGTTGCCCGTCAGGTGGGCGCCGATGCGTTAAGTCATGGCTGTACCGGTAAAGGTAACGACCAGGTGCGCTTTGAAAGTGCCTTTGCAGCGCTTGCTCCAGACTTAACGGTCATCGCGCCCTGGCGCGAATGGGACATGGTATCCCGCGAAGATCTTCTGGATTACCTGGCCAAGCGCGACATTCCGACAACAGCCTCGGCCACCAAAATCTATAGCCGCGACGCTAACGCCTGGCATATTTCCCACGAAGGCGGGGAACTCGAAGATCCCTGGCAGGAGCCTTCCAAAGCCGTCTGGACAATGACGGTCGATCCCGAGGAGGCTCCGGACAAACCTGAGCGCGTAACCCTGTCTTTTCACGAAGGAAAGCTTACCCACGTTAACGACGAGGCACTTTCTCCCTATCAGGCGCTGGTAAAACTAAATACGCTGGCAGGCGCCCATGGGGTAGGCCGGATTGATATCGTAGAGAACCGCCTGGTGGGTATGAAGTCCCGTGGCTGCTATGAAACCCCGGGCGGTACGGTGATGCTGAAAGCCTACAAGGCACTGGAAACCATGGTATTGGATAAAGCTTCGCTTAAGTTTCGTGAACAGCTGGCTCTGGAGTTTTCTCATGTGATGTACGATGGTCGCTGGTTTACCCCGCTGAATGATGCGTTGCTTGCGGGGGCGGCGTCCTTTGCGAAGAAAATTACCGGCGATATCGTGGTGAAGCTCTACAAAGGCCAGGCAACTGTCACTCAGCGCCGCTCGCCCAATAGCCTTTACTCCGAGGACTTTGCCACTTTTGGTGCAGATGATGTGTACGACCAGAAGCATGCCGAGGGCTTTATTCGTCTGTTCAGCCTGTCCAGTCGCATTGACGCACTGAAAAAACAGCAATAAGGAGCGCACCATGGCACTTTGGGGAGGCCGGTTTTCCGGCAGTACCAGCAACATGTTCAAGCAGGTCAATGATTCGCTGCCGTTTGATCAGGTAATGGCTGAGCAGGATTTGACCGGGTCTATTGTCTGGTCTCAGGCACTGAAAAATGCCGGTGTATTAACCGATGATGAGCAGCAGCAACTGCAGTCTGCCCTTGAGAGATTGCGTGAGCAGGCTCGCAACGGTGAGCTGGACTTTGCCGCAAGTGGCGAAGAAGACATCCACAGCTTTGTTGAGGCCGCACTGATTGAACAGCTTGGCGATATTGGTCGCAAACTGCATACCGGGCGCAGCCGCAACGATCAGGTGGCAACCGACTTTCGTTTGTGGGTACGCGAGCATGTTGGCTCACTGCGAAACGATTTGAACGGCCTGTTAAAGTCCTTGCTGTTGGTCGCCTCACGCCATCAGCAGGCGATTATACCGGGCTATACCCATCTGCAGCGTGCACAACCGATTTTGTTCGCACACTGGTGTCTGGCTTACGTTGAAATGTTTAAACGGGATATCAGTCGCCTGGACGATTTAACCAAACGCCTGAATCAGTGCCCTCTGGGCAGCGGCGCACTGGCAGGCACTACCTACCCGGTAGACCGTCACTCCATTGCAGATACCTTAGGCTTTTCGGGACCCTGCCTGAACAGTCTGGACGCAGTTTCTGACCGTGACTTTGTGCTGGAGCTATTGTTTGCCGCCAGTACCAGCATGATGCATCTGTCCCGCATGGCCGAAGATCTGATTTTCTATAACAGCGGTGAAGCCGGATTTTTACAGCTTGGTGATGAGGTGACCTCAGGTTCCTCACTCATGCCGCAGAAGAAAAACCCGGATGCGCTGGAACTGATGCGCGGAAAGTGTGGCCGGGTATTTGGCGCGCTACAGTCGCTGCTGGTTACCATGAAAGGCCTGCCGCTGGCCTATAACAAAGACATGCAGGAAGACAAAGAAGGCGCGATTGACGCGGTTGCGCAATGGCACACCTGTTTGTGTATTGCCAGTGAGGTACTCGATTCTCTCAGCCTCAACGAAGCACGCTGCCGTGAAGCTGCCAGTCAGGGGTTTGCCAATGCCACCGAACTGGCCGACTACCTGGTGGGGAAAGGTGTCCCCTTTCGCACAGGCCACGACCTTGCCGGCCAGGCAGTCAGAAAAGCGCTCGAACAAGGCTGTGCCATCGAGGAGCTGTCGCTTGAGACTCTGCGGTCGGTGTGTGAACACATTGACGAGGATGTGTATGAGGTCCTGCAGCTCGAATACGGGCTGAATAAGCGCAATATCCTTGGTGGAACCAGTACCGAGACGGTTACAAAAGCGCTTTACCGAGAGCTTGAACAATTAGATTTAGCGGAAAACTAAGATCATGGTCGTGGCGCCGAATGATGGAATAAAACTCTTCAGAAGCTCCCTGCCCTACATCAACGCACATCAGGGAAAAACCTTTGTGCTGATGTTCGGCGGCGAGGCGATTGAGCACGATAATTTTGCACACATCATTCACGATATTGCACTATTAACCACGCTGGGTGTACGCCTGGTGCTGGTTCACGGTGCCAGACCACAGATTGATGCACGGGTCGCCCTGCGTGGTCTTGAGGGACGCTTTGAGCACGGCGTGCGGATTACCGACAAACAGACCCTTGAGTGCGTGAAAGATGCTGCCGGGTCGGTCCGGGCGCACATTGAAGCGTTGCTGACCATGGGCTTACCTAACTCCCCCATGCACGGCTCTCAAATCAGAGTCTGTTCGGGTAATCTGGTGGTTGCCCGACCGGTGGGTGTTCGTGACGGTATTGATTTTGAAAATACCGGATTGGTGCGGCGAATTGATACCACCGGGATTAATGACCATTTGAACGATGGCTCCATCGTACTGCTCTCCCCCATGGGTTACTCGAGCACCGGCGAGGTGTTTAACCTGTCCCACGAGGATGTCGCAACGCAGGCAGCCATCGCCCTTGAAGCCGACAAACTGATTGTCTTTTCAAATTATGATGGTATCCATAATACTCAGGGCAAATTGCTGCGCACCATCGAGCGTCCTGACCTGGAGGCGCGCATAGCCAATGGCGAGATCACTACCGAACCCACGGTGCTAAAGGCACTGATCACCAGCGTGGCAGCCGGTGTACCGCGAGCTCACTGTATCAGTTACGAGAATGACGGCGCCTTACTGCAGGAGCTGTTTACCCGTGATGGTACAGGCTCTCTGGTGATGGAACATCATTATGAGCAGCTTCGCGCTGCAACGATCGACGATGTGGGCGGTATTCTTAATCTGATTAAACCGCTGGAAGAAAGCGGTGTGCTGGTAAAACGATCGCGCGAACGCCTGGAGGATGAAATAAACCAGTTTGTGGTCATTGTCCGTGACGGCATGATCATCGCCTGTGCCGCCCTTTACCTTTATCCGGATGACAAAAGTGCTGAGCTGGCCTGTGTCGCCACCCATCAGGATTACCGCGGTAAAAATCGCGGGGAGCGCATCCTCGAGCTGGTCCGTCAGCGCGCCAAAGACGCGGGTATCGAGCATATTTTTGTGCTGACCACAGTGACTGCACACTGGTTTTTAGAGCAAGGGTTTGAGCGCGCAGATATCAGCGCGCTGCCTGCCATCAAAAAAGAACTGTACAACTATCAGCGCAATTCAAAAGTGTTTACTCTGCACGTTTAAC
>CAZDUT010000014.1:5503-27437 GCA_964508695.1 uncultured Alteromonas sp. | reverse complement strand
ACCAGCACTGCGACCCATCCCATGACATCTTCCAACAAATGCCAGTTGAGTACCCGTTCGTTCATTGTATGGCCGCCATGCAATTTGTAAGCGGCAGTGCCGTTTACAGCGATTCCAAGTACAGCCAGGGCGATCATTCCCTCTGTCACTGGCATCAAAGGATCCAACAACCGGGGGATGGCCTCAGAAAGGATCCAAACCGAGCCAATGATCAGGATAAACGCGTTGATCAGAGCGCCCATCAGGCTGAGTCGCTTAAACCCGTATGAATAACGGTGAGTCGCTTTACGGTGCCCCAGCTTGCTTAGGATCCAGGCAAGACCAATAGATAACGAGTCGCCCAAATCATGGACCGCGTCAGCCATGATCGCCACACTGTTTGTTAACCAGCCACCAATAAACTCAATGATGGTGAAGCCAAAGTTCAGCCAGAAGGCCCAGCCGATTCGGGCGCTGTCACTGTCGTTGTGATGTTGGTGTGCGTGCACGCGTCCGCCTAGTCAAAATGAATCATACAGAGACCAGAAACTGTCCCTAGCCCTTGAGTGTCAGTATAGCGTCGACGAGAAGTCTCACTGCCAACAATGACACCACCAGCTTGAAAGCCATCGCAAAATGTCTGGCTGGCATGCGGTGCAAAACATGCAAACCTATCCAGGTACCGATAGCGCCACTGACAATCATCGCACTGACCAGGCCAGCCCACTGCCAGAACGAAAAGCCAATAAATGCAAACACAAATGCCTTGAGACCATGCTGAACGGTCATGCAGCTGGAAAATGTCGCTGTGAGTTCCATTTTGTTGTATTGGTTACGGTGGGCAAAAGCCGCCACCAATGGACCCGTTGCACCTACGAACATCGACACTACCGTTGTCACCCCACCGGCAAGCACACGCCCGTGGGCGCTCATCTTTTGTGCTTTGGGCTTACTTCCCCATATGAGGAATAGAATAAAAATCGCAATGGCGAGCTGAATAAAAACCAGCGGTAACTGAACCACAATAAAAGACGCGGCCACTGCACCTGCCAGTGCACCTATCGAGAATAAACGAAGCATCTGCCAATCAACAAAACGAAATGTCAGGATTGCACGATTGGCATTCGATCCGAGCTGGACCAAGCCATGTACCGGAATAAGCGCAGCCAGGGGTAGCGTTGATGCCATCACCGCCAGTAGCAACATGCCGCCACCGATACCCAGTGTTGCTGTTATCATTGATGTGAGTGCGGATAGGCCAATCAGCAATAATGACATACCAAAGCTGATTTCTCCGTTACCGGTTAAAACGTGTTGAAATGCGTCGACCATCGGTGCTTCATGTTGCTTCACACATACCTAAGCATGAACCATTTTTACGTCGGAGAGAAGAGTCGAGGCAAGGTGCCGCCGCTTGAGAGCGAGCGCCTAAAGCGTTTTTGTTACCTTGGTTGCAGCGTCAGAACGCCGCGTGAGCACGACCCAGAATATCAATTCAAACATTACGCCCAGCAATCCGAACACAACAATGCACGCATGCATCCCCATCGCATAGCTTGCAATCGCCGCGATAAGGCACAGCGAAATAGCAATAAACCGGGATACCATATGCACCTCCACAAAGAGCATTTCGTTTAGGCAGAAACAGCCACTGCCTTTGCACATCTGTTAAGTATGGTCGCCAATTTAAAAAAGTAAAAATATAAAAGGTAAGCAGTCGTTACCATTGCGGGCATAATACGTCTGAAAAATACGACACACCGTTGTGAAAAATCTACCCGGTAGTCACAGGTAGGCCCCGGAGGGCGGTGTAGAAAAACACCAAAACAAATCAATAAAACCTTTAATATCATACATATAAATCAATATAACGCGATATCAAAACAGGCTGGCATGTGTTTCGCTTATCTATATGTGCAAATGAGTAGTAATCAGGAAATTCATGTGTGTTTCCTTCGATTCATGTGTGGGCTATCTTTCGCGATAGCCATTGAGGATGCATCCAGGCCCTGCCTTTTTGCTTTCGTTCAGCCCTCTGGCTGGCGACCTCTCCCTTCGAAGACCTATGCACGGTCTTCACCAAACCTCTGATACTTTGCCCGCCTCTGGCGGGCTTTTTTTTACGCGGTTATGTTACACTGCGCCGGCATTTCTAACCTTGGCGTTGCCTTTTCACTGCTCAATCAGGTCACTATCACCATGGCGTTTCGTCTTTTATTCTCTGCGCTGCTGGCCACAGCAATCGGTCAGAGCGTCATGCTCACAACGCTGCCATCACTTGGCCGAGACGCCAATCTAAGTGAACTTCAGGTGGCCATAATAATGTCCAGCTCCGCCTGTATTTTTGCTCTCGGCACAACGTTCTGGAGCCGCGTGGCACGAAAACAAGGGTTTAAGCGCACGCTCATGATGGGCCTGACGGGATATACGCTGGGCACCTTGTTATTTGCCGGTATGTGGTCTCTGGGATACCTCAATATGCTGTCAGGCAGTGCACTCTTTGCGGCCTTGTTAATTGCCAGAAGTCTGCAGTCCACCATTATGTCTGCCACGCCGCCGTCTGTGGTGGGTTATGCCATTGCTGTGAGCCCCTCCTCCGAACGGGTCAAAGCAATCAGTAAAGTGACATCAGCAAACAATCTTGGGCAGGTAGTAGGTCCGGCGTATGCTGGCGCACTGGCCGGCTTCGGACTACTGACGCCTTTGTACTCCATCGTCCTGCTAACCATCGCCGCTTTATTGCTCATCTGGCGAAAACTTCCGTCCCTCGCCCCTCAGCAACCGGCGACTACTGGCCATGCTGTGACTAAAGAAAGCGCAGGTGCAGTGCGTGCCACGACACCGGTAATGATTGGTGCCAGCGCCAGCCTTTTTTGTGCCATGGCGATGATGCAGCAAACTTTGGGGTTTTTCTTCATTGATGAATACGGCTACTCGACGGTCGAAGCGGCGCAGCATGTAGGCTTTGCAATGATGAGTATGGCAGTCGCGTCACTGGTCATACAGTTTACAGTGGTTCAGCGTAGTCTGTGTCGTCCGCAAAGCCTGATCTTTATATCACTGCCGCTTATTGCGAGCGGATATCTGCTGATGTATACGCACCAAACACTGACCCTGCTGTATATTGCCATGGCCGTATTGGGAACCGGAATGGGAATGGCATATCCGTCGATCGCTGCTGTCGCGACCAGTTACTGTCACCCCAAACGGCAGGCAACAGTCACTGGCATGATTACCGCCACGCCTGCTATGGGATACATAGTGGGCCCCCCCATCGCCGCACTGCTATACGGTCACACCGAGCGGTTACCTTTTCTGTGCGCCAGTGGACTGATGGTGTGTTTTTACCTGTTGGTGCTGAGCACGCTGCGGCGAGGTAAATCCTGACCCAAGGCTGCTCGCTAAGCGCGGGTGAATGCAACGCGGTAACACAGCAGTCGAGGTCTGGAGCAGGATTCTTATAGCTCAGCGGGTGGTGCTGTGTAAGTGTGACTGTGACTGTGAGGCTACGGCATCACCGCATTAAAGCGGGGAAGAGATGGATAATATTGCGGCTCTTGCTGAGCAGACTGTGGCATTGCCGGGTATGCAATACCATGATCAGAAGAAATCTCTGTCGAGCGAATGTAATTATCCCCCGCCAGCTCGCCCTCTCCAGGCAAGGTCGGCATATTGGTTGCGATAACCATTAAAATCCCAGAAAAAAGTACACCGGGAATGACCGTTTGACGAGAAAAATTCATTTTTAACTTTTTAATTTGATTGAACACGATATCAACAATCCTTTGTTGTGTATCTTAGGACAGGTACGACGCGCAGATTCTAAAGCAACCGTGATCAAAAATCCACTTTCTTTCGTAAGGATTTGGTTTGGCTCTGCTTCTCTTTGGCTTCTTTTCGACGTCGTTTGGCACCGGTCGGTACCCGCGTGGGTTTACGTCTTTTCTGTGTCCGGGTTGCGCTGGCAATCCACTCCCGCAGTCTGCTGAGGGCATCCGCGCGGTTTTTCTCCTGGGTCCGAAAGCGCTGGGCCTTAACGATGAATACGCCGTCCTCTGACAAGCGTGCATCACTTTTCGCTAGCAGTCGCAGTTTAATCGCATCAGGTAGAGAAGACGCGGATATATCAAAGCGCAAATGAATGGCCGAATTAACCTTATTGACATTCTGGCCGCCTGAGCCCTGCGCCTTTACTGCAGTCATACTAACCTCAGCCTCGTCGATGCGTAGCGACCGGGTTATCTCTATCATGCCCGACTCCTGTCTCTGATCTGGGGTTCGATGGACGCCAATGTAGCATGCCAGCGGCGATTAATCAGCACATTGACTATTTGTGCCTTACGCCGTAGCGTAGTCTAAAACCCTTGGTATAAAATAACGATGGCGCTACTTTTCGCTGGCCTGCTACTACTATTCATAGTTACCGGATTCGTCTTCACCCTCTACGCGGATAAGCGCCTCCATAAAGCTTACCCGCCATCCGGCAGGTTTACTGAGGTCACAGGTGGCGTGATCCACTGGACAGTGTCACGCCCAAATACCCCGACCTCGCATCCCCCACTGGTATTGATTCATGGTCTGGCCGGTAACATGCACAACTTTTCAGCGCTTGAAACCAGGCTTAGTCGTTCTTATACCGTCTACGTGCTGGACCGTCCCGGCAGCGGTCACGCCAGTCGTTTAACCAGAACCGACGCCAGCTTTGAGGCACAGTCACGTATGCTCACTGAGTGGATGCAGAAAGAACAGATCCCTCCTGCGGTGATAGTGGGCCACTCAATGGGGGGCGGCATCGGCCTGAACCTGGCACTCTGCGCGCCCGATCGTGTTCGCGGATTAGTGCTCATAAGTCCACTTGCGGCGCCACTGGAGATTAAGGCCTCGGCACCGGTTAAATGGGCACTTAAGCGCCCCTGGTTTCGATTGTTTGCGGCGAAGGTTTTTGTGGTAGCACTGCGCAGACGCTTCTCGCAGCAACAGGTACGTGCGATTTTCTACCCGGAAGCTGCACTGCCATCATTTGCCAGTGAGTATGGCGGCGACCTGTCCACGCATTCGGCTGCATTTTTTGCAGCCAGCGCCGATTTAGCAAGTGCCCAGCGCAGCCTTCACAAACAGTCTAAGCATTATCAGGAGATACATTGTCCGGTCGGCGTCATTTATGGTGATGGTGACCGCATTTTGTCCCCCCACCAGCATATGGGCTTACTGAAAAAAGCCCTTCCAGATGGCACATTTGTGATGCTCAGAGACAAAGGGCATATGATCCCCATTACGGCGGTTGACGAGTGCGCCTCGCTCATCTCACAGATTTGTCAGACTGCGGACAATACTGATAGCGCCTAAGTCGTTCACCGGAAGAAGACCGCCAACCGGCCGCGTGGCACCTCACGCTAGCCCACTTCCTTACGGGGGGACGGGTGAACATCGTTAGCCGGAGACCTGTATGCCGCAGGCTCTATCAACGTAAGACTTTCCACTAATCGGGTAATTCCTTCTTCACTGGTGCACATCATCCTGGGTGAGCCCTCAAGGCGTGCGTCATAGCTGTGAAACCAGCTGCGCATATGATCGGTATCACCTGAAAAGGTGGTAATCAATTGATAGTAAAAGCGAATAAACGCAAGCTGCAATGAGGTTTGCGGTGCATCGTCAGGAAAGCCGACTAGCGCCGTTTGTTTTAGTCCAGTTTCATTGATGCCCAATAATTCAGCGGCGTCTTTAGCAGATAGTCCAAGCTCCTCGTAAGCCCAGGTAAAAGCCTTGGTCAGTACCGCCGGGGGATAATTTGCTGTGTTCATCATTGACTCCGCGTGCCTGTCACTATCACTACGCTTACGGTAAGCGAAAATCGTTCCACAATGATTCTTCGCGGCAAGCAGTGCGCTGCCACTGATTTTTCATGGTTTATCGCCGTGCCAGCAGAAACGTCGACGCGAATGTCTTTCAGGTAACCCGGTAAACTGATGGTGAAAAGCAACAGTTTAGTGCGGGCGCGTTTGCGCCCGCAGCTTTACGCGGCAATAACACTGCTTAAATTAGCAAAAGAAGGGCGGTGTGCGATATCCACCGGCACCTGAAGTTGACGGGCAATATCACTGACGCTGATGATCCCTCTGACTTCATGCTGCTTTCGGTCGAGGACAATACAGTGATGTCGCTGACTGTCCTTGAGCGTTTCAACCACATCGCCCACGGTTGCCCGGGTGAGCTCGTCAAAGTCAAAGGCCATTAAAGAGGTTTTTTCACGCATAAAGTCACTTACCTTCAGTGAGTCACGCGCCAATCCTGCAGATACCTTCTGCATGATTTTCTGGTCGGTAACGTCATCCCTTGACACGATACCGATGAATTTCCCTGCATGATTGACCACTAACATCATGGTGACATGCGCCTGTAGCATGATCCTTGTGAGTTTCGTCGCTGGCGCATGCTCATCAATGACATGGGGCTGATGGTGTTTAAAATCAGTAAATACGGAGATAGCTGGTGAATGTAAACTTACCGTGCGGCTGACCACAGGCCATACCAGCGTATCAATAGATTCGGTTTTATAGAGTGGTAGCGTGTGCATACCTTATCCTCCGGTTGAACAAACATAATGTGCGCCATGGCGCAGTGAGTATCACGTTTGGTCAAACCTGGGGCGGCGCCCGAATACTATAGGGGGAGGGTGGCGGAAACGTTTTATCATCCCGGCTTAACGGACGAATGGAACGCGCAGTAACTACGTGCTCTGCAGGTATGGCGCGCGCAGCTGTGCTGTCAGTATCAGTATCCTTCTCTTTACTTTTGCCATCATTGCTGTCTGCACCGATAAAGAATAACGATTGCGCTGTCTGGTCAACCAACGCACAGTCATTATTACCCGCAGCCGTAATGGGCGAGCCAAGCAATAGCAATGTGCACAGGAATAACCATTTCATTTATTTTCACCTCTCTTATTACTATATGCTTACCTTTCCGGTAAGGACTATCCGCTTGGCGTAAAATTTAGAATGTCTGCCGTGTTTCGCCATCGAAACAGCGTAACTATTCGATTAAACAGAATGTTAAGCTCGAATAGTTACGCTATTGCTATATGCGTATTTCTTATACGCTTTACTGAGACGATAAGGAGAATGTTATGTCATCGCCAAGGCGCTGGAATCTATCCATCATTATTATTCACTGGGTGACGGCGCTGGTTGTCGTAGGCATGTTTGCATCTGGCTTGTGGATGGTAGATCTGAGTTACTACAGCGACTGGTATAAGACGGCGCCGCACTGGCATAAAAGCACAGGTTTACTGTTGGCAGCGATCACTGTGCTGCGTGTGGTGACCCGACTGGCAGGTAAACGGCCGCCCGAGCATGGTAAACGCTGGGAGCAATTTTTTGCACGTTGTGGCCACATAGCACTTTATCTGCTGCTTCTCGCGCTGTTTACGTCAGGTTACATGATCTCAACCGCCGATGGCCGGGGTATAGATATCTTTAACTGGGTAACCATACCGGGGGCGGGCTCACTGGTTGAAAATCAGGAAGATATAGCCGGAGAAATCCACTTTTACGTGGCGTGGTCACTGATCATTCTGGCATCACTTCACGCGTTGGCAGCGCTGAAACATCATTTTATAAATCGCGATGCGACCTTGAGACAGATGTTGGGGTTTACTACTTCTAAACACTGAGGAACGACAATGAAAAAACTGGTATTAGGCGTTTCCGCCGCACTGGCGTTTTCCGCTGTACAAGCAGCAGAATATGAGATTGACACCAAAGGTGCGCATGCATCGATTAACTTCAAAATCCAGCACCTGGGGTATTCCTGGCTCGCTGGGCGATTCAATGACTTCAGTGGCAGCTTCTCTTATGATGATGACAGCCTGAAAGCCTCTGACGTTACCGTGACCATCGATACCTCAAGTGTCGACACTAACCATGCAGAACGTGATAAACACCTGCGTGGCGATGACTTTCTGGATGTTGAAAAATACCCGGAAGCGAAATTCGTCAGCACCGGCATTGAGTCAACCGGCGACGGTACAATGAAAGTTATGGGTGACCTGACACTGCACGGGGTAACCAAAGCAATCACCATCGACGCCAAAAAGATTGGTGAAGGAGAAGATCCCTGGGGGGGGTATCGTGCCGGGTTCACAGGCACCACTGAACTTACTCTGAAAGATTTTGGCATTGATTACGATCTGGGACCAGCCTCACAAACAGTGTTGATGACACTGCATATTGAAGGCGTGAAGCAATAAACACTTCATACCTTAAAAAAGGCGGCGTCAGCCGCCTTTTTATTTGCTGAGTGGGTTTTCCGTTGCCCCGCCTTTGCCCTCATACGAGCTTCATGAAACTCCCCGACGGCTAATGCAATTTAAGTTTGAGACTAACTGCATTACCAATTTTGCGGCTTAAGATCTTAAATGCGCCGCGAAAATACCCGTGCACAGCAAACTGATGCATGTTGTACAACGACTTGTAAACCAGCCGCGCCAGACGCCCTTCCACAAACATGCTGGAGTTGGCTAACGAGCCCATAAGACTGCCCACCGTACTGTATTTGCTTAAGTGAACTAACGACCCGTAGTCACGATACTCAAAAGGCTTTAACGATTTGTTTTCCAGCGAACGCCGGATATTGGTGTTTACGAGCTCGGCCATCTGATGCGCGGACTGGGCGCGCGGCGGAACCCAGCTACCATCCTTGCGTTTAACCCCACAGCAGTCACCCACTGCATAAATATTGTCATGAAGCGTACTTTGTAATGTATCGCGCACCAGAACCTGATTAATCTTATTGGTTTCAAATACCGACATGTCAGCCAGCATCGGCGGTGCCTTCACCCCTGCGGCCCACACCATCATATCGGCATCAATCCGGCTGTCTTCACCGGTCACAAAACCCCTGGCATCGGCACTGACGACCTTGGTTTTTTCACACACATCAATAGACAGCTTGGCCAGCGCCTTTTTCGCCGACGCGGCGATGCGTGGCGGTAAAGCAGGTAAAATACGATCGCCGGCTTCCAGAATCGTTATCTTCAGACGCTCTGCGGACATTTTTGGCATGCCATAGGCTCGCGCCAGATTGGCGATATGGTGAAGCTGGGCGGCCAGTTCCGTCCCGGTTGCCCCGCCGCCGACGATGGCAACGTGCAGCTCCGCTTTTTGATTTTCTGCGGCATTTACCTTTAATAACTGATTGATAAGTGCCCGGTGAAACTTTTCAGCTTCAGCCAGCGAGTCAAGCATATAGCAGTGCTCACTGACGCCCGGTGTCCCGAAGTCATTACTCACACTTCCCAGCGCCAGAATCAGGTAGTCATAATCGAGGGTTCTGCTGGGTAGAATGGTTTCATCACCATCCATCAATGCATCGAGCGTGATCTGTTGCTTATCGGCGTCGATATCGATCATATTGCCTAGCTGAAACTCATAACCGTTCATGCTGGCATGCATACCATATTCAACACCGTCAGAATGCTTGTCGATTACGCCGGCGGCCACTTCGTGTAGCAGCGGCTTCCAGATATGGGTGCGGCAGCGATCCACCAGCGTGACCTTCACCTGATCTGATTTTGCATAGTGACGACTCAGGTGTGAGACAAGCTCAAGTCCACCTGCCCCGCCGCCAACGACAATGATATTTTTCATAGTTTGTTCCGCAAAAATAAGTACAGCTAAGCACCCGACTGCTGTCGGGTCTTAGCTCTGCTTACTGCGCGGTGTGCGCCGACGATCAGCGCATACGCGAATTACCACTGGTACTGCACGCTCATCATAAAGTGTCGCGGCATACCAGGAAAGTAGCGTGCTCCGCCAAAACTGGTGAAATCTGCACGCTCGGCGTAGTTCGTATCGGCGATGTTAAGGATCCTGGCACTGACAATCAGGTTGTTGTCCAGCTCCGTGCGGCCACGCAAATGAAAAACATCGTGGCCTTCATAACTATGCAGATTGTCAGGATCAGTATAGTAGCGACCAACGTGTTGCCACTCGAGTTCCAGCCGGCTGCTATCACTGATATCCCACCCCAGCCGGGTGTTTGCCAGTGTGCGCGGGGCTGAATCTATATCATTTCCCTGGATTTGCGTTTTACTGCCCTGAAGTTCATGCTGGTAAGTATGGCGCGCATAAGAGGCAGCTACCGTTAAATCCACCTTTGCATGGAGCTGCTGCTGTACAGTCAGTTCAACCCCCTGATGGCGTGACTGTCCATTGCTCACGTTGTAAAACGCAGCGTCCCGATAAATAAAGTTATCCTTGTCCATGTGGTACACGGATACTAAGTAATGGCCCTGTGATAATGTCCCACGCAGGCCTGCTTCGGCACTTAGCAGGGTTTCCTCACTAAGGTCCGCAACCTGCTGTTCACGCTGTAACCGGTAGAGCTCGGTGGCCTGCGGGGCGCGATAGCCTGAAGAAAGGTTCAGGTAAGATTGAACGCTATCGGTCCACCGGTAGGTCAGGCCCAGTTTTGGGCTTAAATTCGCAAAGCTGTCGACCCGACTGGCCGGGCGCGAATAGCGACACCCCCCCAAACCACAGGCCGAGCCATCATCCCGTGTGCGCCCGGCGAGCATATTGTTGGTGTAGTCATAGCGCATATTTTCATATCGCGCGCCGAGAGTGAGCTGCCAGCGCTGATACTGCCAGCCTACAGAAATAAAGGGCGCGTAAATTCTGGCATTTACGTCGTAATCATAGTGGAGCCCCTGCGGAATCGTTTCAGCCAGAAACGCCGAGCCCTGGGTTGGCGTGTCCTGAAACTGCACCAGACTTCCCTCGGTATATTCAGCATCAATCCCTGTACTCAGTTGCCAGTGTGCATTGATATCCACCTGATAAGCACTCTGTATGCCCACCCCAGACTGCGCGTTGGACTCCAGCGGTGTTCCGGGTAAAAAGTGCATAAAAAAATCCATGTCCTGTTCGCGCACATAAGGGATCAGGGTGAGAGTACCGTTTGCCACCTGAGGCATATCGAACCTCGACCACAGGCGCAGCGCTTTTGCCTTGCGAAAGGCGTCGGGATTTTCGTTTTGCTGGGCAAGGGCATCATCTTGGTAACTGTCCTGCCCGGTGATGTAACCGGCAGTCTGTTGATCCAGGTTGGTGTAAGTCAGACCGGTGGTGATTTCTGTTTGCGCCAGGCTCAGACGGTGACGCAGGTTGAATTTTTCCTGATCGACACTCTCGCCGTCACGATAGCCGCCGTCGCGGGTGATACTGGCATTGATGCCAACGCCCTGAGAGTCATCACCCAGCCCGCCCCGCAACAGGTAGCGTGAGTACCCGAAGGATCCATAATCAATTCCCAGCAAACCACCGCCATGGGTAGTATCAGGAGTAATCACATTGATAACACCGTGAACCGCATTTGAGCCGTACAACGCTGAGCCGGGCCCTTTTATCACTTCAATGCGCTGCGCCATCTCTGTATGCGCCTCAAACAGTTCGTTTATGTTGCAAAAGCCAGCTGCACGAAGCGGAATACCATCTTCTGCGGTCAGTATGCCGCCGCAGGCGCCTGCCCCGGTGAAGACCTGCGAACGGATAGCGGGCAGGTATTCCTGGCCATTGCCGCGTTGGACGCCCACTCCCGCAATATATTTCAACACCTCTTCGATATGCTCCGGCGAGGTCATCGCCAGGCTATCACTATCGATAGTGGCGACCACGTAGGGCAGGTCTGACGTCAGATTCGGCTGACGGTTGGCGGTAGTGACTATACGCTCAATAGGCCTGATGTCTTCAGACTGAGCCTTAACCGGTGACGGTAATACGCCCAGGACGCCGAGGAGCGCTGTAAGCGGCAGATTGCGTGATAACATTAAATACACTTCATCGTTTATTGCACGTGATACGTAGGATCACCCAGGTACGGACTGATTTGCTTACCTTATCATGTTCGACAGCTATTTAAGCGATATCATCAAACCGAATTAGCAGGATCTCCGCGTGGACACACTCATCCCCAGTCTCTCACAATTAATTGAATTTGCCGTCGCCCCGGTGTTTTTGCTGGCCGGTATTGCCGGTTTTCTGAACGTGATGTCTGATCGTCTAGGTCGCATTACTGACCGTGTCAGGGAGTGTGAGGAACATGTACAGGCGGTAACCGACCCTCAGATCAACGACCGGTTAAAACGGGAAATCCGGGTGCTGTGGCGCCGGGTAAAGGTCATTAACCGCGCCATTGCACTGTGTGTGGCCGCAGGGCTAATGGTGTGTATTGTGATCATGGCGCTGTTTGCCGGGTCCCTGTGGGTGGTTGATCTGAAACTGCCTGTCATCGCACTGTTCATTCTGGCAATGGTGTTTCTAATCAGCGCACTTATCGGCTTTTTAATCGAGATTAAACTGGCAACCAAGTCTATCGACATCGTGCGAACAATACGCAATTGATAAACACGCCCTACAGACAGCGCCACAGGCAGCAATCATAGTTACAGTTTACAGAGAAAGGATGCCAGCCCGAATAAATATGACGCATTTTCGCTCATTGCAGGTCGTTACGCACGTTGCCAATACCGGCAGCATGGTGCAGCGTCTGAGCGACTGCAATTACCTGACTGCAAGGTATACGCTATCACGCCACATCATAAGGAAACGCCGGTTAAAATTCGTTCTGCAACTGAGTGCTTCAAAAACTGGTTCGCGACATACTGACAGGCGGGCTGAAAAACTGACCAGCCATGAAGCTGAAAATAGATTCGGTTTCACGGTTTTTTAGACACAGACTTTATCCGACTATGCCTGACACGTGTCTGACACGTGAATTTTTACGACGGCTCAGGACAACATCAAAAATGGTAACTATTTTCACTTTGTAATAATACAGCGCTGTTGCTTACACCATGATCCGCTTTCCACTTCTCGCAGCTTCAAAAATTCGGTTTACCAGATGGATGTCCCGCAGTCCCTCTTCGCCACTGACCAGTGCCGGGCCTCGACCCATGATGGCCAGTGCATCATTATCCATCTGTACGGTCTGCTGCATGCCCCTGATGGGTGGAAACACACGTTTATCGCTGGTTCGGCCGGTGACCCCCGAATACGATTGCATTGGCTTAAGCGCATACCAGCCTTGTTGGCAGTCGACCCTTAGCTCGTTGAATCCCTTCACCACACTCGCGCCTGCCTCTGCCTTAAGGCCGTCACCAAAGTCCAGGGTAAACAGTGTCGTTTCGTCAACGTGTGTGAATTTTTCAGGATGTGACTTTTCAAAGGCGGCGGTCACCGCCACCGGTTCACGTTCGGTGACAAACCGAGCACCATTAATGGCATAAACCCCCATGTCATAAAGTGCCCCACCTCCCATGTCGGCGCGCATTCGCCAGTTATCGGCCGGCAAGCCGTTACCGGCATACCCGGCGAAACTGCGCAGGGCGGTCATGGTGCCATATGGCTGTGTTGAGGCATACACGCCAAAGCGGCGCATGTTGGGCTCATGCAACATGCGATAGCCAATTGAAAGCATGACGTTGTTACGGGCGCAGGTATCAATGATAGCCTGACATTCGTCGGTATCCATCGCCATCGGTTTTTCACACCACACATGCTTCCCGGCGTTAGCCGCGCGCAATGCAAAATCTTTGTGGGTCGCAGTGGGTGTCACCACGTACACCACATCAATATCAGCATTGTCGGCAAGCCTCGCCATGGTCTCATAGCTGTAAACGTTGTTATCAGGAATAGTGTACCGGCGTTGCCAGCGCGGAACTTTTTCAGGGCTGCCGGTCACAATACCACGCAACTCGCAGTGACGGGTGTGTGTAAGAGCAGGGGCTAACAGATTTGTGGCATAGCTTCCCAACCCGAGTAAGGCAACGCCCAGTTTTTTCTGAGGCTTAGCCCGAAGCGACATCGCCGGTATTAGCAGGCTTGCGGCCGCACCTTTCAATAAACTTCGCCGTGTGAATGGAGTCATTGTACTTTCCAGCTATCACAGGAGTTATTTTTTTACGTGGTCAGGCCGGCAGGGATCGTCTCTACCATGACAGACAGAGAGCAAAAGCGTCGTGTTATGCCAGGATTAAGAGTGGGCAATCGGTAAGATGAGGTCGCGTGGTATCCGCAGAGATTGCTGCCCACCCTTCACGGATGGGCAACGGCAGTGAAGCTTAAAAGCTCACGTTGTACTGCACGCTCAGAAGGTGTGCATTAGCCTTCTCAGTGGCTGTCAGCGTGCTGACAATGGGGCCGATTTCACGCTGTTGAAGCACATCCGCCTCACGGCCTTTTATATAACCGTAGGCAACATCAACGCTGGAATCGTCAGTCAGTGTATATGTAGCACCTGCGGTTAACCAATGACGATCGGTATCCGGAATGCTCAGTGAGCGATGCGCAAACGACACCGCGCCTTCGTCATACGCATAACCTGCGCGCAGTGTCAGTTCATCATTGTAGATATAGGTTGCACCAAAGCTGGCACGCCAGGTATTTTCAAAATCCTCGCGTTTAATCGGCAACGCCATGCCATTTTCAAGCTCAGCTTCCAGCTTCTCAAATGTGCTCCACTGGGTATGTACGGCACTTGCCTGCACTGACCAACGTTGGTTGATCTTGTGATCAACGGCCAGTTCAGTAATAGCGGCCAGATTCAGATCCAGCTTACCGCCCTGATTAAGCTCGGGTGATAGCTGCGACTGTACTTCACCGTCCAGTTCCAGCTCGGTCTCTGCACGGTAACTCAGCGCCAGCGTTGTGGCCTCAGTGGCCTGCCACAGTGCGCCTACGTTCCATCCGTAGCCCCAATCATCGCCTTCCAGTTTCAGAATTGTCGCGTTACCCGGCAGCATACCGGCGGTGATGGTTTCGATGGCAGCCGGTGTGGCGGTACTGATTTCTGCTTCCGCATAAGTGGCGCTGACACCGACCCCCAGGCTAAGCGTGTCTGTCACTTTATACGCCAGTGCCGGATTAACTGTCATGGAAATAACTTCTGCCGTGTCGGCAAAGTGCAGTGCGTTATAGCCATCACTGTAATCTGTCGAGAGGCCGTAGTTTGAAAACAGGCCAACCCCAACAGACAATTTGTCATTAACCGGAGCGGTATAAAATGCCGAAGGGATCACGGCGGCATCCGCGACATCATCTTCACTGGCATCCAGTGTGACCGACTGACCACCTACATTGGCATCCACGGTGCCATCAATATCGATATTCGGATTAATGTAGTTAGCTGAAACGCTCAGTTCAGCCTTATCAAACATCGTGATAGCTGCCGGATTGGTCGCCAGTACAGAGGCGTTTTCAGGCTTGGCTGCCTGACCTGCAAATGCGCGGCCCAGCCCGTTTGCGCTGTGTTCATTAACCTGAAAGCCGGCAGCGATAGTCTGAGAAGAGACAGCCGATGCCAATGCCATGCACACCGATGCCCGAAGAATCGAAAACTGCTTCATAAAAATACTCTGTTTTGAATTCGTGAAAGTCTGAAAATCAAGATCCGGGGAAACAGAAAACACAGGAAACGCAATGAATTGAATGTTTACCCGACGGGCGCGCATTCTACGGGAAGGCTGCAGGGTTGTTCAATGCAAGTAAACGATATTTACGCCTGTTTATCCATAAATTTACAACTATAGCAGCATGATTGCTTACTATTCCTGCAACTTATCGACATCATCTTTGCTAATAACAGAAATGCGGTACTGGCCTTTACCGGCGTCCTTGGCGTCATACAGGTTTTCGTCGGCCTGCTTTATCAGCGATGCCAACTTGGGGATGGTGCCGGCCTCGGCGACAGCAACGCCCATTGAGCATTGCATTACAGACGCGCTCGCCCCCTTAGCGTGCCTGAGCCCTTGCGATTGCCACGCTGACAATACCTGGGCACACCGTTGTTCCATCTGCGTTGCAGACAATCCGCTCACCACAACCAGAAACTCTTCGCCGCCGTAACGCCCGATTATGTCCGTTTTACGCTGGAAGACATCGCGGAGTATGGACGCTTGCAGTGTGATAGCAACATCCCCTTTCTGGTGGCCGTACTGGTCGTTATACAGTTTGAAGTCGTCCATATCGACCATCAACACCGCAATTTTCAGCCCTTCACGCTGACACAGTGATAACAGTTGTTCACTTTCTTCCATCAGCGCGCGTCGGTTCAACAGGCTGGTTAGTTCATCACGGCTGCTCAGCACTATCAGTTTTGCATTAACATCACGCAGCAGGTGCATCATGGAGTCCAGACGGTATTTTGCATATACCCCGATAAACAGCGAGCCGGCGACAAAGGCGGTGGATATCATCACCCGCTCACCGTAGACCGGCGCCAGTAACATCAGAGCAATAAAGCCGAAAGAATTGGTAATGGCGGCAAAGAGCGCGTAGCGGTATGGGATCCCCAGTGCAAATATGCAATAAAATGCATACAAAATTGTGCCTTCGTACGGGAACGGATAAGCATGCTGAATCCAACTGGCATAGATGAGCCAGTAGTTAGAGAACGTCAGTACAATCAGTAAGGCCGTGAATATCCAATGCTTTTGTGCATGAAAACGGCCATGAAATGACAGTATCAGTGTCACGAGCACTGCCGGTAATTGGATAAGTAGCCGGTTAACGAGATAGGACGACGCCATCTGTGCCGGAAGCAGTGCCAAATCAGCCCAGATAAACAGACATACCAGTACTGCGCCAATAACCAGCGCATACCTTAATCGTGTTAATTCCTGATTGGGTGAGCCGACGTACGGCTTTTCGCTCATGGATTATCCTTTACCTGACGGTGATACAAACTGCGAGCTCGCCTGCCATCATCCAATTCCTGCTACATCGCTCTAATCGGTATAACGATAAATTGATTGACCGTCAATGCTGTTAAGCGCGTATAGGTGGATACACTACATGTTTTGGGAACTGATCATGGTTAACTTTGCGATTATATTCCACAGCGGCTATGGGCATACCAAACGCCTGGCTAAAACCATTTATGAAACTGCCGTTGCAGAAGACGGGGTAAATGCCCACCTTATCGAAATCAGCGAAGAAGGCGAGATTTCAGATACAGCGTGGGAAACGCTGGATGACGCCGATATCATTTTATTCGGTTCTCCTACCTACATGGGGATGGCCTCCTGGCAGTTTAAGAAATTTGCCGATGCGTCCAGTAAGCGCTGGTTTGAAGATAAGTGGAAGGACAAACTGGCAGCGGGCTTCACCAACTCCGGTTCGATGAACGGCGATAAGCACTCAACACTGCATTATTTTATGACTCTGGCCATGCAACACGGCATGCTCTGGGCAGGGCTTGGTATGAAATCAGCTAATGAGAAAGATGCCAAACGCGATGATACCAATTACCTTGGGGCATTCGCCGGTCTTATGGCGCAGTCGCCGGTAGATGCAGACCCGGACGAAGCCCCCGCTAAAGGCGACTTAGATACTGCAACGGCATTTACATACCGCCTTATTCATCTCGCCAGTCGTTGGCGAAACCTGCTGTAGTCTACTCTTCCACAGTGTTTTGCAAGGCTGATTATCTTGTGACAGGCAGCCTTGCCCTACCTTTTCATAGTTTATTCGCCAGAAAATCAATTAATTGGATAAATATTAGAATTTGCTAATTAATATTACTTGCATATATAGCCATTTGGAATAATATATACCGAAAGGTGATTACATAGGTGCGAGAATGTTATTTTTTGGTTACCTGGCGGCCATTCTTATGGGGGTCGTGTTAGGTGTAATTGGTGGCGGCGGCTCCATCCTTACCGTCCCTATTCTGGTTTATTTAATGGGTGTGCCTGCTGAGACCGCTACCGGGTATTCGCTACTGATTGTGGGTGCCACTGCAGCCTTTGGGGCACTCCGCTACTTTCGTGACGGCTTGGTTGATGTCCGCGCGTCGGTACTTTTTGCGGTACCGTCTATCATTGCGGTATATCTGTCACGGGCTTATCTGATGCCTGCCATACCCGAGACGCTCATGGCATCACCTTTCTCGTTATCCAAGAACACCGCCATTATGGTGCTGTTTGCTGCGCTGATGCTGGTATCGGCCATCATGATGCTACGCAACGCATACCGGCCATCACCTGTCGCAACGTCCAACAGCGCCTCAACCAGCAGTGACGCAAACGTTGCATTGATTGTTCTGGAAGGTGCCGTTGTTGGTGTGATCACCGGCATATTAGGGGCCGGAGGCGGCTTTCTGATCATTCCTGCGCTGGTACTTATTTTAGGTATGCCCATGAAAAAGGCTGTTGGTGCGTCGCTGTTTATTATTGCGTTGAAATCCCTGCTCGGCTTTATGGGCGATTTACAGGCAGGCATCGCGCTTGAGGTGCCACTGCTGCCATTAATGCTGCTCGCCACCTTCATGGGTATGGCAATATCGACCAAGGTGGCAGGCAAACTTGAAGGCCCGGTGCTTCAGAAATTCTTTGCTTATTTTACCCTGGTGATCGCCGTTTTTATCATGGGTAAAGAACTCATTTAGAGAGGATCTTATGCATATTGAAACGTTTCATGACCCACTGACTTCCACGTTCACCTATGTGGTTGTTGATGAGGATACCAAGACGTGTGCGGTCATCGACCCGGTGCTCGACTATGACCAGTTCTCAGGCACAAGCACCACCACCCATGCCGATAAAATCATCGCTTATATCCGCGAAAACGGACTAACAAACGCCTGGTTGCTGGAAACCCATGTGCATGCTGATCACATTACGGCCGCCCATTACCTGCAAGAGCAGGTCGGCGGCAAGATCGGCATCGGCAAAGGCATTAAAACGGTACTCGCCATGTGGGTACCGGTCTTTGATATTGCCGAAGACACTTGCACCGACGGTAAACAGTTCGACGCTTTATTTGATGAAGGCGATACGTTTACCATCGGCAAGCTTAACGTGACCGTCTGGCATACCCCCGGGCACACACCAGCCTGTGTGAGTTATCTGATAGGAGATCATATCTTTGTCGGCGATACGATGTTTGCCCCCCGCCTGGGCACAGCGCGTTGTGACTTCCCCGGCGGCAGCGCCGAACAGCTTTACACAACTATCCAGCGCCTTTTCACCCTCCCTGACGAGACCGTCGTACAGCTTGGCCATGACTACCCGGCAAAGGGCGAAGCGCCGATTTCACGCGTTACGCTGGCCGATGCAAAGGCCAATAATGTTCAAATCACGCCCGATACGCCGCTGGAGGCTTATGTCACCAAGCGCGAAGCAAGAGATGCCTCACTGGCGGTACCAAAACTGTTGCTGCCAGCCATTCAGGCTAACCTGCGTAACGGGCAGTTTGGCAAGGTAGCCAAAAACGGCAGGCAGTATATAAAGATCCCGGTAAACGCACTCTGAGAGTGAGGTCATCATCATGCATATAGAAAGGGTTACCCCACAGCTTTCAGTGTCGTCTCAGGTGCTTACCACTGATATTGCTGCGATCCATGAACAAGGGTTTAAGTCGATTATCTGTAACCGGCCTGACGGGGAAAGCGCCGATCAGCCGGGGTTCGCAGACATTGAGAAGGAAGCGGGCAAGTATGGTATCGCCTGTAAGTATCAGCCAGTGAACAGCGCAACGCTTACCCGTGATGACGCTGCCCGTTTTGCCGACAGTCTCGCCATTCTGCCGGGGCCGACGCTGGCCTATTGCAGAACAGGTACGCGTTGTATCACATTGTGGGCAATGGCCAATCTCCCATCTTTGGGTGACGCGTGCGTACTCACAACCGCACAGCGCGCAGGTTATGATCTTAGCGAACTCGTCGGCCGACTGAAACACAGCGACATCGCCCCCGAAAAATAACGCCAATTCACGCCACTGTACGCTTGCAGATGGCTTCTCACCGGTGGCCGGCGTTATCGCCTTCTGCGACCGACAACGCCGGCCTAACCCTCATTGACCACTGGCGTGGTATCCGGCATTGCGCGCTTAACGATGGCCAACGTATCGATGTCTGAGGGCAAGGTGCCGTACTGGTGATATTGCTGCGTACCCAGTCGCGCGCGAATGAAGGCATCGGCAATCCACGACTCACCGTAATTGAGTAATGTTGCCGCCTGCCAGCAGATCGCCAGTTTTTCCATTACCGTACGGGCCATTGCGGGTAAGGCGGCGGTGTTCTCAAGCGCCTGCTTTAAACTGGCCAATGCAGTATCGTAATCGTTGTGCTTATTGCCGGCACTGTCCAGCTCTTCTATCAGCGCTTCCAGGGTATGCGGCTCACGCTGCAGTACACGCAGCAAATCAAGACACTGCACATTGCCGGAGCCTTCCCAGATAGCATTGACCGGCGCCTCACGGTATAACCGGCTGAGAACATTTTCCTCGACAAAGCCCACACCGCCGATACACTCCATGGCCTCATACGTATGCTGGATGGCCCGTTTGCAAATCCAGTATTTGCCAATGGCAGTGGCACTGCGCACCAGTGCTACCTCATCGGGGTTGTCTTTGTTGTCCAGCGCATGGGACATACGTAAACTGATTGCCAGCGCCGCTTCGGCCTCCAGTGCAAGATCGGCAAGCACATTCACCATTAGCGGTTGCTCGTGTAAGTTCTTACCAAAGACCTCACGACCAGACGTATGCCAGATGGCTTCCTTGACGGCCTGTCCCATCAGGGCAGCCGAGCCCAGCATACAGTCGTAGCGGGTCAGCGCCACCATTTGAATAATGGTCGCAATCCCCCGGCCTGCTTCCCCCAGCATCCAGCCATGGGCACCGCGAAACTCAATCTCAGAGCTGGCGTTAGACTTGTTACCCAGTTTGTTTTTCAGTCGCTGGATATGAATGGGGTTTTTAATGCCATCCTCGCGCCACCGTGGCACCAGAAAACAGGACAGATGCTCGTCTACCTGTGCCAACACTAAAAAGGCATCGCACATTGGCGCACTACAAAACCATTTATGACCGACCAGGCTATACAGCTTACCCGGGCCCGCCTCACCTACCGGTGTCGCCACGGTCGTATTGGCCCGCACATCGCTGCCACCCTGCTTTTCAGTCATGGCCATGCCGATGGTGACACCGGCCTTTTCGTACCAGGGAATATTTCGCCCGTCATACTCAGTGCTCAGTATTTTGGGTAACCACGTCTCTGCCACGTCCGGCTGCACCGAGATCGCCGGCACACTGGCAAACGTCATTGTCAGCGGACAGCCTGAGCCCGGATCCGCATGGGTATGCAGGTACGCCAGCGCACCGCGTACCACATGGGTACCGGGGTACTCTTCGCGCCATGGCAGGCTGCAATGCTGGAATTTAATCGCATGCGCCATTAACGCATGATAAGCGGGATGATAGTTCACCTGATCGATGCGGTGACCGAAGCGATCATGGGACTGGAATTCAGGCAGATGTTTGTTCGCCAGAAATCCCGCCTCCTGCAGTTCATCGCCAATATTGGCGCCAAACCGTTTAAGCTGTTCCGTGCCCCAGTTACCGCCAAACGTATTGACCCAGTATTGCAGAATATGATCCGCCGAATAAGCATTGTAGCCTTCAAGAGGGGCGGGCTGATTTGTCACCGTATGCGTATCAGCATTGTGCTGTAAGCTGCTCATAATCTTTCCACATAGCATTGTTGCATAACTATACTTTAACATGCTTTTCACATCGGACCAGTTTAACGATTCACGACGGTGTCGGTTAATCGTTTACTGCAGTGGCCGCGCTTTTTTATTACCATGCAACAAAACCACTCACACAGAGGAGATATGGCCAAGCCGCGTAAAAAAGGACCGGTTCGCACCGTGCAGATATCCTGCCTGCAATGCAAAGCGCCCATCTTTAAATACCGCAAAGGGGGAAAAGGTGCGCTGGTAAAGTGTTTTATTGAACGTATTGTTGAGGATCACACCACAACCCCCTGTCACTGTCCGGGCTGTGGTCAGGAGTTTGCGCGCGAAACAATGATCCGCGGAACGCCGGCCTACAAGATGATCGGCGGTAAAGTCCATATGAAGTAATCGTTATGAGCCTAATTTCACCCGCCTTAA
>CAZDUT010000014.1:0-5493 GCA_964508695.1 uncultured Alteromonas sp. | reverse complement strand
TAAAAGCCCGGTATACGGCACAGCTGCACGCCACAGATACCGTGATTCACCGCCACGCTCAGCCCCCGATGGCAGACGAACTGATGGCACTGAGCCGTAGTGTCAGGCCCACTGCACAACGTGATACCTATGGTCAGGGCGGGGTGGTGGCCGACATTGAACAACAGTTATGTGAGCTCTTTGAAAAGCCCGCCAGTCTGTTTTTACCGACCGGTACGCTGGCGCAGTGTGCTGCACTTAAATGTCACAGTGTGCAGACCGGCAAAACCGGTATCGCCATGCATCCGACATCGCACTTGCTGCTGCACGAGCATATGGCAATAGAAGCCCTGTGGGGGCTCACAGCTATACCTGTGGGCAAGGCCGATAGCGTTATCACGACAGAAGAGTTTCGCTCGTCTGCGCCGGATAATCTGGCAGCAATTATTATTGAACTTCCCATGCGTGAAATTGGTGGTGCGCTGCCCGACTGGCAAACACTGTGTGACATTCGCGCCTGGTGCGATAAACATGATGTTCGTATGCACCTGGACGGCGCCAGGATCTGGCAAACAACTCCGTATTACGGGCGCTCTCTTGGCGATATCACCTCGTTGTTTGACAGTGTGTATGTGAGCTTCTACAAAGAGTTGGGCGGTATATTCGGGGCCGGACTGGTGGCCGGTGACAGCCTCATCGACGATGCGCGGGTGTGGGCCCGGCGCGCCGGGGGCAACCCTATCACGCAGTACCCTGAAGTACTGGCAGCCCAGCGCGGCCTGGCCTCCTACTTACCGCGTATGCCAGAATTCGTCAGCTATACCCGCGCCCTGTGTGATGAGCTGTCCAAAGCGCCACTTGAGCTACTTCCGGCAAAGCCACAGGCGGCCATGTTTCACGTAAAGGTAAACATGGATGCCGCCACGCTGACCGAAAGACTCATCCGCTATGCCGATAAAACCCACGTCATGCCCCTGCCGATACCCCGTGCAGGCGACGATAAGCACTGCATTTGCGAAATCAGTATTGGTGATCAGGCCGTCCGGCACGCGCCGGTATTCTGGGCCGGCCATGTTCGGGCTTGCCTGACTAAATAAGGTGCCCGATTCCGTGGCACCTTACTGAGCCTGCTAACCTTACAGCTTCAGCACATTGTCGCCGCTGTCGCGGTCAATGAGCTTGACGAAGGGGTCGACGCCCACATATACCGGCTTTTCCGATACCGTTACCGTGATGGTGTTATCACCCGACGTCAGTTTGTGTTTATCGCTGTAGATGACCTTGGTGTCATCAGATAAATCTTCAGGATCACCGGTGAACAGCGCGACATCTACCCATTCATCGAGTTTGGCTTCTTTTTCACGTCCCTCACTGTCTGCTTCATACCGGGCCGCCGACACGGTCATGGTTACCTCATAGTCTCCCCCGTCGGTTTGTGTGACATCGGCAGTGGTCATCTTCAAATCATACAACGTGATCCGCTCAAACAGGTCAGCAATAAACGCCTGTTCCTCGGGTGTTGCCTGTGCATTCAGAGCCTGCTGCAAATCCAGCGTGGTGGGATACGGTTCGGTCTTAAAGCGATACGCCTCAAGGAACGACTGCAGCGCCTTATTTACCCGCTCTTCGCCAAGCCGGTCCAATATCGCCATCATGATCACAGAACCTTTACGGTAGTGAATGTACTGCTGATTTTCACTGCGCATAAAGGGCATTTCACCAAGCAGTTCGTTGCCCCGTTCACGCAGGTAGCGATCCAGCTCGTATTTCAGGAAACGGCGCATCTTCTGCTCACCAAAGCGTTCACGCAGCACCATGATGGCACTGTACTGAGACAGGCTTTCAATAATGATGGCCTGCCCCTGTACATTGGCCGCACCAACCTGGTGTCCCCACCACTGATGGGCAACTTCATGGGCGGTGACGTAATACACATAGTCAATGTCTTCAGGGTCGCGCAGGTCGGCGATAAAGCCGATTTCCTCTGAGTACGGCACGGTATTGGCAAAGCTCTGCGCAAACGAACGGTAGCCGGGAAACTCAATAATACGCATCTGACGGTGCTGGTAAGGACCGAACGCGTCGGTGAAGTAATCAAGCGAGTCTTTAACACTCTGCACCATCACATCGACATTCCAGTGGTGATCAGGGTGGTAATACACCTCAATGTTAACCCCGTTATGGGTGTCCTTTTTCACCGTATGACGTGCCGACAGATAGGAGAAGAAGTTAACCATGGGCGCATCCATTTTGTAATGGAAGTAATTACGGCCGTTTTCCTGCCACTCCTTTTGCAAATAACCGGGCGCAATGGCTATCTGATCGCTGCTGGTACTCACCGTAGTTTCAAAGTCGATAAAGGTAACGCCTTTACCGAAGCCACTTTCATTGTAGCGTGACGTGTCCTCAAGCTTATGTGCGCGCGGACGTTCAGGTAAATCACGTTTGCGACGCTCATGGCGGTCCACAATCAGGTACTGCGGGTTAAAACCAAATGCCGGGAACAGCGAATAGTTGTCAATAAAGGTGCCGTTTTGTGCCACCTGCATGTCAAAGTTATTGTCGCGGAAGCCCTGGTGCGCACGTACCACTGAAATCATACCATCACGGGACTCACCGGGCTGCAACGGCTTATCAAAGGTCATCCAGGCCGACGACAGATCCTCAAACCGTTCGGAGATGCTGGCACCCGCCATCGTGATATCCCACTGTGTGGTATTTCGAGGAACCGCAATCAGGGTGCGGGTTATCGCCTCCTCAGAGGGATTGGTGACAGTAATCTCAGCCTTCGCTTCAATTCGCCGTTGTTCAGGGTAGATGTCCACCTGCGCATTAACCCGGTTAATAACAGGTATGTCATCCTCCTCGAATTCAGCAAACTTACGCTCATACTCAGCCTGTAAGGCGAAGCCCTCGTCCTGGGTTAGGTAGGTATTAAGCACCTGCGTGTTGTAATAGATATAGCCACCGGTGAGTACAAATACGATAAGACTCGCCGCCAGAACTGACTTACCCCTGCCACCCAGCTGATAGCCCAGCATCCGCAGACGATGTTTGAGCGGCGTACCGGGCCCGCGTTGCCATAGCGCATAACCCAGGGTGAACAGCGCCACCGACAATGCGCTCCAGTACACCATGTACCACGAGAAAGGTTTAATGAACCAGCCCCAGCCGTTAAGATCAGAATACGGTACCGGCGGTGCGTCACTGAAGCTCCACATGCGGTGCTCCAGGCCCAGCTCGGCAAAGACCAGACTGACAATAAAATAGGCCACAAACAGCAGCATACCCACGTATTTGTTCGGACTCAGTACCTGAATAAAAAATGCCAGCACGGCAAGTAAGGCCCAGGGTAACCAGGAGAGAAAATAAATGCCTGTGAGATAAGTACTGAAATCAAAGGCAAAATAGCCCTGGGTGATTTGATAGAATACCGTAAACGCGATACCAATAGCGTACAGCACCGCAATCACCGCCCAGATCGCCAGTAGCTTGGAGACCCAAAACACCATATTAAATGCCGGTGTCGCATCCACGATATCACCCATGCCGGAGCTGCGCTCACGCCAGACGATTTCTCCGCTGTAATAGGTGACCACGATCACCATCATCAGACCAAAGCTTTCCCGCAGAAAATTGACCATTTTATAAGTCAGTGGCCAATCCGGTGTGCCGTACATGCCGCCAATAGGGACAAAATACAACGCGGATAAATTAAACAGGGTAAAAATCAGCAGCACTAATAAGGCCGGGCTTAACAGCACCTGACGCATTTCAAACCCGATACGCATCAGTAACTTGTTAAATTCGCCGCCACCTTGCGCCCGGGTTGTGAGGTTCAGCTTTTTGGGCGGTGCCAGCCGGGATGCCCTGGACGGCTTTTCCTTGCGGTTATGCGCCTGCCAGCGCATGGTGTAAATTCCCCCGAAAGCGGCAAGAAACACAGCGCCGATAACCAGCCAAAGCAGGCGGTTATAAACCACTATACCTTCAAGCGTGATCAGCGCGGTATTTTTATCAAAGACAGTCCAGTAACGGCTGACTTCAGCAAAGGTACGTAAGCCAAACGGATCCACCAGCGCGCCAATTTCGCGGTATTCCGGCTCTGAGGTCACCACCCCACTGATGAGATAAAATATGAATATGCCCATTGCAACGAGGTAGGCGGCCATCATCGAGCGCAGGCGTTGGGCCACGGCATAAAAAATCATGCCCAGCGCCAGCATGCTGGGTACCGAAAAGTAGAAAAAGGTAGTCAGGTAGAAGCTTAGCTGGGTTGGTCCCACCCGCTCCTGGTCGACCCAGGGCATCAGCGATCCCAGCAAAATGCCCAACGGCACCATGGCAAATACCATAACGCTTATCAGAAAGGCACCACTGAACCGGCCCAGGTGGTAGGCCACTGGGGGCACCGGACGTGTATAGATGAGCTCGCCCATATTGCTGAGCTGATTGCGCGTCGCCGTTCCGGCAACAAAGTTAACCAGCAGGAACAGCGCGAACAGGCCCATAATCAGGGTGGTCTGCGCAATGGCATACGATCCATTGTAGAGCACGTTGCCCCCGCCGCCGATACGCACGTTATCGGTGGTAGTGGCTAAAAACGGTAACAGAAAAAAAGCCAGCAGGGTGACGTAAAACGAGGGCTGTCGGAGGTAGTACCGCCATTCAAATGTCAGGCTGTTAATAAACATCGGTATTTCTCCTTATGCCGCTGAACCAGCGCGGCTTTCGTGCAGCGTAGAGAAATACACATCTTCGAGATTGGCGGGCGCCTGCTCAAACCCCTCTGGTTGCGCGTCCGACATCACGTGTATGACATGTTTGCCGGCAATAAGGCGCGCCGAAATAATATCAAGCTGTTGCTCCAGCTCTGTAAACTCATCCTGGCTAACCTGTTTTCGCCATATCCGGCCATTCAGCCCGTAGGTCAGACTGACCGGGTTGCCTTCGAGCAGTATTTTCCCCTGACCCAGTACGGCCATATTGGGGCAGAGCTCCGACACATCATCCACAATGTGGGTCGACAGAATTATGACTTTTTCTTCGCCAAGGCTAACCAACAAGTTGTGAAAACGGTTGCGCTCCTCCGGATCCAGCCCTGCTGTGGGTTCATCGACAATGATTAAATCCGGATCGCCAAGCAGTGCCTGGGCAATCCCGAAACGCTGACGCATACCGCCTGAGTATCCGCTCACCGCCTTGTCGCGATGCTGCCACAAATTAGTGTGAACCAGCAGGCTTTCCACGGCCTCTTTGCGCTCGGCTTTGTTATTCAGCCCTTTTAGTACAGCCAGATGATCGAGCAGCTTTTGTGCACTGACCCGCGGATAGACCCCAAAGTCCTGGGGCAGGTAGCCCAGCCGCTGACGCAACCGGTTAGGATCGGCTAACACATCAACATCATCAAATGTGATTGTGCCGGTATCAGGGGTCTGTAGTGTGGCGATGGTTCGCATCAATGATGACTTACCGGCACCATTAGGACCCAACAGCCCGAACATGCCTTTCGGT
>CAZDUT010000013.1:25837-27869 GCA_964508695.1 uncultured Alteromonas sp. | reverse complement strand
CGAGGCGCTTTTGAAGAGGGTAGAGACGCATTCAGTACGTATTCGCACATTAACCTCCCAGATATCAATCGGGGCGACCATAGGTAAATGGGAAGAGGGCTTCCAAAAAGCTAACCAGTTACATGAGTTGATTGCCAGCAATGTCTCCGAGCAATTGAAAATCAGGGCGTTACACGGACTGATCACCTTTTATATAAAATCTGGCCAATTCGAAATGGCCCAGAGCCTGATTAATAGGCTCGAGCCTCTTACCCAAAGTGATGTGAACGAGCGGTGTTTGTTTAAAAGCAAACATCTGGATTTAATGTTTGCACAAGAGCCCGGTAATCTGACCTCGATTCTTAACTTACGTGCCGAATGTGAGCGTGCAGGGAATGAGTTTTTTACGCTGTTTGCCGATACGCACCTGTTTTATTATTTGGTTAAAGAGAAAAAGTCTGACCAGGCTTTGATGCTGCTCGAAGATCTTGAGCAAAAGATACTCGAGCAGGATTTTGTGTTTATGCAAACAGGGTTTTATGCCTATGTCAGTGAGCTCTATAAGCAGCTGGGCCGGCTTGATGAGGCGAAAGCGGCGGCAGAGCGTGTTATCGCGCTGGATGCGTCGGGCGATTATCTGCCCAGTAGAATTCAAGCTCTTGATATCCTGATCGATATCGCAGAGCAGACCGACAATTACGAGCAGGCTTTTACCTATCTGCGACTGCTTGAGGCGACGCGCAGCGAATTTCGTGAGCTGAATGTGGTAAAGCAGGTCGCTTTTCAACAGGCTAACTTTGATCTTGCGCTTAAGCAAAGTCAGATTGAAGTGCTGGATAAGCGCAACAAATTACTGGAAACCCAGGCAGAACTGTCCGAAGCCCGGGTTAACTCCTCGTTAACTGCACTGGCCTTTATCAGTGTGATCATGGCAGGGCTGCTGGCCTGGATATACCGTAGCAGAAAGTTTCACAACAAGCTTAAGTCGATGGCGCGGCTTGACTCGTTAACCAGTATTTATAACCGTGGCTATTTTCTTGAAAGAGCCAGCAAGTTGCTGACCAGGGCAGAGGAAAAAGGCAGGGTATGCAGTCTGTTGCTGCTTGATCTTGATTACTTTAAGCGCGTGAACGACACCTATGGCCATCAGGCCGGTGACTGGGTGCTCAGCGAGGTCGTGCGTACACTGAAGGTGGTATGTACCGAGAAATGCACCCTGGGCAGGATGGGCGGTGAAGAATTTGCCATCTTCGTGAAAGATGCCAATGTTGCCACTGCGATGGCATTGGCCGAACAATGCCGTCAGGCCATAGAGGGCATTGACACCACGCAGTCAGGCTACCGGTTTGCACTGACTGCCAGCTTTGGGGTCAGTGATACCAATCAGGCCGGATACCGCATAGAAAATCTGAGCTCCGCGTCTGACTTGGCGCTTTACCAGTCAAAACAGTATGGACGTAACCGGGTGTATGAGTATGAAGCAACTATTCCGGAGCAGCAGATCCCTTCACCGCATGTATAACCCCTCAATCCAGGCTAATGTCTGTTAGGCGACGCGAGCCATCCAAAGCGGTGGGTATTCGCCGTACACACTATAACGCGTTGCCAACCTTTTAAAAGCCAGTCACCTCATTTATCAGGCTATCAACGGCGCGTAATACTCCCCTCGACGTCTGTTCGACACCACGGAGCTAATGCGATACGGAAATTATCAGCGCCAGAACCGGCGAGCCAGCCGTCAAAAGGGGACAGACGGCGAGGTATAACGATGATCTGAAACGTGGTGGCAACGGGGACACGAACACGCTGCCCTGACCGGAGGGCCAGGGCAGACAGCGGCTATTTGACTTCTGCGCCTGCCGCTTGCTGGTCGGCGTGGTAGCTTGAGCGTACCATTGGCCCACAAGCCGCATGAGTAAAGCCTATTTCTTTAGCGTAAACGCCCAGTGCATCAAATTCGTCAGGGTGTACATAGCGTTTTACAGGGAAGTGATGACGGCTGGGTTGCAAGTACTGACCCAGTGTCAGCATATCCACATGGTGTTCGCGCAGG
>CAZDUT010000013.1:0-25827 GCA_964508695.1 uncultured Alteromonas sp. | reverse complement strand
GCGCAGGTCGCGCAATACGCCCTGGATCTCTTCGCTGTCTTCACCCATGCCCATCATCAAACCTGACTTTGTCTTGATGGTCGGATGTTGCTCTTTAAACTTACGCAGCAGATCTAACGACCACTGGTAGTTGGCGCCGGGGCGGCATTCACGATACAGCCGTGGAATGGTTTCCAGATTGTGGTTAAACACATCTGGCACGCCGTTTTTAAAGATTTCCAATGCGCGGTCCATGCGGCCTCGGAAGTCCGGCACCAGGACCTCGATAGTTGTGTCGGGGCTATGCTCGCGTATTGCATTGATGCAATCGACAAAATGCTGTGCACCGCCGTCACGTAAATCATCGCGATCAACCGATGTGATCACCACATAATTGAGTTTCATTTCGGCAATGGTCTTCGCCAGCTTTTCCGGCTCTTCAGCGCTGGGGGGCAGGGGCTTTCCGTGCGCGACATCGCAGAACGGGCACCGCCTTGTACATATGTCACCCAGGATCATGAAGGTGGCGGTACCATGGTTAAAGCACTCTGCCAGGTTAGGGCAACTGGCTTCTTCGCATACCGAGTGCAGGTTATTTTTTCGCAAAGTACTTTTAATGTGATCAATGCGGTCAGTGGTACGCGGCAGTTTGATTTTGATCCATTCCGGTTTGCGCAGCATTTCCTCTTTTTCAGAGGGAACGATGGTGACCGGGATATGCTTCACTTTCTGATCATCGCGGAGTTTCACTCCAGCTTTGGGGCGTGCGTTACTCATCAAAACCTTCTTTGTACGTTGTATTTTGGATGTCTAACTCATCCAACAGAAGTTGCGCCAGTGCGGGACCGGCCGTTGCCAGCGAATCTGGGCCCCGAAGACGGGCAGTGTCTGTCATTTCCATCCCCGCATAACCACAGGGGTTAATGCGCGAGAACGGGGATAAGTCCATGTTAACATTTAACGCCAGGCCATGAAACGAGCAACCACGTCGAATGCGTAATCCCAGTGAACACACTTTTTGTTCATCGACATACACGCCGGGGGCATCTTTTTTGGCATAGGCAGTAATGCCGGTCTCACCCAGCAATGCAATCACGGCATTTTCCATGGCGTTGACCAGATGCCTGACGCCCAGCTTGCGGCGTCGGATGTCAATCAGCAGGTAGATAACCTGCTGCCCCGGGCCGTGATAGGTGACCTGGCCGCCGCGATCAACCTGCACTACCGGGATATCGCCCGGCATCAGAATATGTTCCGCTTTACCGGCCTGTCCCTGGGTGAACACGGCGTCGTGCTCAACCAGCCACAGCTCGTCGTTGTCAGTGTCATCACGTGTATCTGTATAGCCCTGCATGGCGTGCCACACGTCTTCATAGGGGCGTCTGCCCAGCTGCCGGACGATTACCGGCGCGCCGTTACTCTGACTCACTTATAGCACTACCCGCACTAACTCAAGCTTGGCCAGCTCGGTATAAATTAATTCCATGTGCTCTTTACTGGTAACCCGTACACTGACTGACACTGAGTGGTAGTTACCTTTGCTGCTTGGTTTTACCGACGGCGCATAATCGCCGGGTGCATGCGCCTGCAGGCATTCTACGACCTGTGAGGGCAAGTCTTCATGGGCAACACCCATGACTTTAAACGTCTGTGACGTGGGGAAATCCAGTAATTCGTCAAATCGGGTATCCATCAGATATCCTCACTTAAATCGGGGTAAATACAAAAACGGCCAGAGTATATCAAACCTGGCCGTCCCTGAACTACTCGGTTGTTTACGGGGTCGTTAACTGTCCCACCCCAACTGCAACATGATGTAGTCTTTCAGGCGGTCAAACATTCCGCCTTCTTTCACTTCCTGTAGCGTTACCAGTGGGTAACTGGCGATGTCTTCGCCTTCCAGTTGAATATACAGGGTGCCAACGACCTGACCTTTTGCCAGGGGGGCCTCCAGCTTTTCTTCAAGCTCAAAATTCGCTTTAAGGTTCGCGGCCTGGCCACGGGGAATGGTTATGGGGGTAGATTGGTTAATTCCAAGATCTACGGTTTCACGATCACCCATGAATATACGGTGGGCAACAAAGCTTTCACCCGCCTTATAGGGCGTCACGGTCTCAAAGAAACGGAAACCGTATTTGAGAAGCTTCTTGTTTTCGACCTTACGGGCACGTTCAGAGTCGGTGCCCATCACGACGGATATCAGGCGCATTCCACCTTGCTCGGCCGAGGTAATCAGGCTGTAACCGGCATCAGAAGTATGACCGGTTTTAATGCCATCTACGTTGAGGCTTTTATCCCATAACAGGCTGTTGCGGTTATATTGCTTGATACCGTTGTAGGTGTATTCTTTTTCACTGTAAATGTCGTACATTTTCGGCGTTTCACGAATCAGCGCGCGCGACAAAATCGCCATATCCCGTGGAGAGGTGAAGTGGTCGGGATCGTGCAGGCCGTGGCTGTTAACAAAGTTACTTGCAGTCATGCCCAGTGAGGCCGCGTGAGCATTCATCATGCTGGCGAACGCGTCTTCCGAGCCTGCCACATGTTCTGCCATTGCCACACAGGCGTCATTGCCCGATTGCACGATAATTCCGCGCAGCAGTTCACTGACCTTAAGCTTGGTACCTACCTCGATGAACATTTTCGAGGATTCAGGGAAGTTTTTCGCCCAGGCATTTTCAGAAATGGTGACTTCATCATCCATGCTGATATTGCCCGCCTGAATTTCTTTTCCTATGACATACACCGTCATAATTTTTGTCAGACTGGCCGGCGCCAATTGCATATCGGTATTTTCTTCTGCAATCAGGTGACCGGTTTCATAATCCATCAGTACGAAACCTTTCGCATCTACGGCGGGCGGAGGAGGAGTGACGACTGCAGCGGTAGCTGCAAAAGTCAGCGAAAGCAGAGTTAACATGATAAAGGCCACCACACGGGTGGTTAGCATCGATTTAGCGCAAAAATTTGTTTTAAGCATGGTTAGATTTTCTTTTGTACCTTAGTGTCCCGAAAATGACAGCGATGAATTCTACCGCATGACCCCTAGTACGACTAGGCGTTGTGCGAAAAGTTTACTCTTTTACACAAAGATAACCAGACTAACGCGGTTAAATCACAAAAATGCCCCGCCAATGCCCGATTGTCGCCACCTTTGCCTGCGCCGATCCCCCGCCATTTGAGTGTTTTACTTATTGAATTCAGTACCTAAATCAAAATTAACAAATCGATCCTGGCGTAATTACTGTATCAAGCAGTGTCGTAAGTTACCTGTGCTGATGTTGCAGGCCTTACATTTTTTGTCCGTTCACGCTTTTTTAAAACGAAAGCCGTAGATTTTCATAAATGGGAGAAATTATGAGCGACAATATTGAATTTACCGCACCAGGTATGTCTAACGAAGCTGCGAAACGCACAATAAAAGCGCTGAATCAGCGTCTTGTCGCGCTACTCGATTTGCAACTGACGCTGAAACATATCCACTGGAACGTGGTAGGCCCCAATTTTATCGGGGTGCATGAAATGCTCGACCCGCAGGTGGATGCCGTACGTGAAATGACTGACACCATTGCCGAGCGCATTGCCACACTGGGTGGTGTACCAAAAGGCACACCGCAGGCGATTGTTGAAGGCAGAAGCTGGGAAGATTACACCATTGGTAAAGGTCTGGTTAATGATCACCTGGTTGCGCTGGATAAGGTCTATTCCGGGGTAAACAGTGATCACCGTGACGCCATTGAGGTACTCGAAGAGTTGGATCCGGTCTCTGAAGATATGATCACCGGCCAGTTGGCTGAACTGGAACAATTCCAGTGGTTTGTACGTGCCCACATTGAATCTGCCAGTGGTGAACTGCAGAAATAACGTTGTCAGGCCATCTCCGTTGAGGTGGCCATTTGCTTACAGGGCCAGTTTATAGGCCCCGGGATAGCCATTTTGTCTGAGATCGTTCAAAAGCGCCTGCGCCTGGTGCTCGCTGGATAAAGGTCCCAGCCGCAATTTATATATGTTATCGACAAGCGGTGTTGCAGCGGGCACCTGATAGAGTGCCGAAAGCACATTGGAGATAGATTCAGCACGATCCAAATCGCTTATCGCGGCGACCTGAATAAACAGCATGCCCGCCGCGGCAGTGGTTGCCTCAGCGGTCATTGCATTGGCAACGTCTTCTTCTGCGTTTTGCGCTTTTTTCTCAATCACCGGCTCACCGGTTGTAATTCCTGCATATTCCTGCCAGCTCACAGTGGGCTGCTTGCCCACCGTCACCTGATTGTCAGGATCTATGTGAATAACCTCTAACCTGACCCGGGCGGTGCCGTTGTTGTGATAATCAAGCTTTGTGGCGGCGGCATAGGAGAGGTCAATAATGCGATTATCATGGAACGGCCCACGGTCGTTAACCCGGACAATGGCCTGATTGCCGTTATCCAGGTTAGTGACACGCACATAAGAGGGCAGCGGCAAGGTTTTGTGGGCAGCGGTCATGGCAAACATGTTATAGGTTTCGCCGTTAGATGTCAGGTGACCGTGAAACTTCTGCCCATACCACGAGGCGACGCCCTCAGCTTCATACCCTTTGCCGGTTTGGAGTGGGTAATAGCGTTTGCCCAGTACCGTATAAGGCCGCCCGTTATATTCCCGGTAAGGCTCGTATTTGGGCACGGCATCAATGGTTTTGAGCTCACCATTGATGTAACGCGGCGCAGAGTCCTGTTTCTGGGTATAGCGTCCCCCGGACGACTGACAGGCCGCCAGCGTAAACGCCAGTAGTAGTAGCGAGATATAGCGCATTAGCGTGATAATAATCGTTTTTGTGTGCTTATCGACATTAGCATGCCAAAACCTGCCATCAATGTCACCATTGATGTGCCACCATAACTCACCAGCGGAAGGGGAACCCCAACGACGGGTAGCAAGCCTGATACCATGCCCATATTGACGAACACATAGACAAAGAAGGTGAGGGTGACGCTGCCGGCGAGTAACTTGCTGTAGGCATCCTGCGCACGATTGGCGATGATCAGCCCGCGCAGGATAATAGCAAGGTAGATAAGCAGCAGGACAAAGACGCCAATCAGCCCAAACTCTTCGCTGAACACCGCAAAGATGAAGTCGGTGTGTCGCTCAGGTAAAAACTCCAGCTGAGACTGTGTACCCTGAAGCCAGCCTTTGCCTTGCAGGCCGCCAGAACCAATGGCAATTTTTGACTGAATAATGTGGTAACCCGCCCCCAGTGGATCTGTTTCAGGGTTGAGAAAGGTGATAACCCGTTGCTTTTGGTATTCCTGCATCAGGAAAAACCACATGATGGGGGCGAAGGCGCCGCCAATCATGGCGACAAAGCCAATCAGCCGCCAGCTCATACCGGCCAGAAAAATGGCAAAAATTCCTGAGCTGGCAACCAGCAGGGAGGTGCCGAGATCAGGCTGACGGGCAATCAGCACTGTTGGCACGGCGACCATGAGAAAGGCCAGAATAATGTTCAGCAGCTTGGGCGGCATGGTAAATTTGCTGATGTACCAGGCCACCATCATGGGAACGGCGAGTTTCATTAATTCCGATGGCTGAAAGCGTAAGACCTTCAGATCCAGCCACCGCTGCGCGCCCTTGCCGACATCCCCAAACAGTAATACGGCCACCAGCATACCCAGCCCTATTATGTACGCATAGGTGGAAAGCCGCCGATACGCCATCGGCGGAATTTGTGCCATGACAGCCATCACTATAAGCCCAACAATAAGACGCGTAACTTGTCGTTCAATTTGGCCAATATCCTGGCCCGAGGCAGAATACAAAGTCACCAGCCCCACACCCATCAGCGCGATCAGCCCAATCAGCAGCCAGCCATCGATTTGCATACGCTCCAGGAACGTGCGCTTATTCGGGTTCAGCGTCACATTCATATTGGCATGTCCTCAGGGTTGGTCTGCGCGGTTTGCTCGTCAGGTGCGTTTTCAAATAGGCGATCACGGAAATAAAAATCCATCATCTGCCGCGCCACCGGTGCGGCATTGCTGCTCCCGCCGCCGGCGTTTTCAATCACCACGGTCAGCGCCAGTTCAGGATCCTCAAAGGGGGCGAAACCAATATACAGCGCATTATCACGCAGACGTTCGTCGACTTCTTCCTCTTTGTACTTTTCACCCTGTGCAATAGAGAAAAGTTGTGCCGTGCCTGTTTTACCCGCGGACTGGTAAGGCACATCATTAAATGCATGGCGTGCAGTCCCTTCCTCACCGGAGACAACCAGTTTCATGGCGTTAAGCACAAGATCCCAGTGTGCGGGATTGTCAATGCGTACCGGCTCCAGCGATTTGAGCGGTTCAAGCTCCACACGGCCGTCTTCACTGCGGTAACCACGTAACAGTTGCGGGACATAACGCTTGCCGCGGTTAATAAGTGCATTGACGGAGTTAGTCAGCTGTATGGGCGTCGCCGTCCAGAAGCTCTGTCCAATACCAACCGGAATGGTATCGCCCACGTACCACGGCTGGTTGAACTTTGCCCGCTTCCAACCCCGGCTGGGCATATTGGCGTCAGACTCTTCAAACAAGTCGATACCGGTATAGTTGCCAAAGCCAAAGGCTTTCATGGAGTCGCTGATATCGTTGATACCCAGTTCGTAGGCTAAGTCGTAATAAAATGTATCGCAGGACACCTCAATGGCTTTGGACACATCGACTTCACCGTGCCCCCAGCGCTTCCAGTCCCGCCACACGTGGGAAACATTCGGCAGCGTGTAGCGACCGGTATCATTGATGGAGGTATCTTTATCGATGACGCCTTTGTCCAGGCCTACCAGGGCGAGGTGCGGTTTAATGGTTGATGCCGGCGAGTATTGCCCCTGGGTAGAGCGATTAATGAGCGGACGGTCAGCCGAGTTTAGCAAACGGGCATAATTTTTACGGCTGATGCCGTGCACAAACAGGTTTGGATCGTAACTGGGGCTTGAAAACATCGCCAGCACACCGCCCGTTGCAGGCTCGGTTACAACAATAGAGCCGCGCTGACCGTCCAGTGCACGTTGCGCTTCAAGCTGCATTTCCAGGTCAATATTCAGCACAATATCTTTGCCCGGCACCGGCGGGTAGACATTCAGTACCCGGATAATGCGGCCCTGACTGTTAACCTCTACCTGCTGGTAGCCAACTTCGCCGTGCAGCATTTCCTCGTGATACTTTTCAATGCCCAGCTTAACGATATCGTGGGTGGCTGCGTAGTTGTCTTCCTGGCCGGCTTCGGTCAGTTTCTGTAAATCATTTTTATTGATTTTGGCCACATAGCCAATGACGTGGGTGAAGGTTTCGCCGTAAGGGTAGTGGCGGGCCAGGCGGGCTTCAATAGATACGCCCGGAAATTTGTGTTTATGCGCAGAGAACTGCGCTACTTCCTGTTCACTTAAATTCGTGCGCAATGCCACAGGCTTAAATCGGCGTTGTCCGCGCAGCGTTGAAAAAAAGGCTTCTTTTTCTTCTTCGGTGATCGCCATGAGTGCCGTAAGCCTTGCCAGGGTCTCGTCAAGGTTATCGATTTGCTCGGGGATCACCTCTAAACTGAAAACCGGCAGATTCTCTGCCAGTAATACGCCGTTTCGGTCGTAAATGAGCCCGCGGTTCGGCGCGATGGGCAACACCTTGATACGGTTACCGTTGGAACGTGTCTGGTAATCCTCATGCTGACTAACCTGCAGTACAAAGAGGTTACTTAACACCAGGGTGAAAATGGCGACCACAATCAGAAACGCGATCGTGGCACGCCGGGCAAACAGGTTTGCCTCTGCGGTGTGATCACGTATCGTTTGGCGTTTAAGTGGCATGAATTACTCGCGGTGATAAGGATGATTCTGGGTGACAGACCAGGCGCGATAAAGGCTTTCTGTGACCACGATGCGCACCAGAGGGTGAGGCAGGGTAAGCGGTGACAATGACCACTTCTGTTCCGCTGCCGCGCGACAGGCTGGCGCCAGGCCCTCTGGGCCGCCTATCAGCAGACTGACATCTCTGCCGTCCATTTTCCATCCGTCCAACTGCTTCGCCAGTTCTGGTGTGTCCCATGGTCGCCCGGTCACCTCAAGTGTGACAACGCGGTTGCCTTTATCTACGGCAGCCAGCATCTGCTCACCTTCTTTGTCCAGGATGCGTTTAATGTCGGCGTTTTTGCCCCGCTTACCCGCTGCAATCTCAGTAAACGACACGCTCATGTCAGGTGGAAAGCGGCGAAGGAATTCATTCACGCCCTGGGTTACCCAGGCGGGCATTTTACTTCCTACCGCAACTATTTGAATGCGCACGTGATTACTTCCTTACTGCATTGCGTCATCGACGGGACAATCAAACCTGGCTTACGCCCAGAGCTTCTCCAGCTGATAAAAATCCCGGGTCTCGTCCTGCATAACATGAACAATGATGTCGCCTAAGTCAACGAGAACCCATTCGCCGGATTCTTTGCCCTCAACATTAGAAGGGGGGTGGCCTGCCTGCTTTGCCTCAATCTGCACATTTTCGGCAATAGAGATCACGTGGCGTTTAGAATTTCCGGAGCAAATGATCATCGTATCGGTGATCGACGACTTGCCTTTTACATCCATCACCACGATATCGCGCGCTTTCATGTCATCAATTTTATCTACGACAAAAGTTTTGAATTGCTGACTGTCCAAAAGGTTTCCTCACTTAGTATTGGCATACAAATTATGTTGTTTAATATAGTTGATGATGCTTGGCATAAGCCATTGCTCAGCCACATCCGCGTTGTCATTGTTGGCGCTTGCCGCATTGCGTATCGCGGTAGATGACGCCGCGTGATAAGCCGTGCGCGCCAGAAAAATATGCCCGAAGCGACTAGTGGTAAACTGATCCGGATCATGACTGCGGTGCTCGAGCAGCCATTTTTGCATGGCCGGCGTTAAACCGCGCCCGGGATCCTGCCGACGCATCACAACGAGGTGGCACAATGATAACAATGATTGCCACTCATACCAGCTATCAAGGGTGTTTAACGAGTCCTCGCCAATGACGAACAGCAGTGGCCTGCCAGGATATTGCTGGCGTAACGCACGCAGTGTTTTCACGCTGTATGAGGGCGCTGGGAGATCCAGCTCAATCAACTCGGGGTAAAGCCGGGGACTTTGCTGACAGGCTAACCTGACCATCGCCACCCGGTGATGGTCACTCACCATCGCGGTGGTTTTATGCGGTGGTATTTTGCAGGGCATTAAGCCGAGCCGTTCAACACCCAGCTGATCAAGTGCGCTCAGTGCCCCCTGTATGTGACCCTGATGCGGCGGGTTGAAAGTACCGCCCAGAATCGCGACTGGTGCTATCATATCACGCGTCCACAAACGGCAGGGTGGATAACGGCAGACCGAGAAACAGCATGCACAAATGACACAGTTTCACGTAGGGGCGGGGGATACTTTGCTGTTTAAACGCATGATCCGCCTGCGACAAAACCTCACGAATATGACTTAAACGGGCCTTATCCAGCCGGTTGAGCGCTTTTTCATAATAGCCCTGGCGGTTACGCCAAATCCCAAAGCGTTGCCACTGAATGGGTGTCCGGCTGTCACGCGCGTCGGTGAGGTTTGTCAGGGTCTGCCATTCACGGATTAGCGCCCAGATAACAATATTCGGCTCTAACCCTTCACTTTCCAGCCGGTATAACATTCTTATGCAGCGCTGTGCATCGCCATCCAGCATGACATCAATCAGCTGAAAAACATTATACCGGGACTGATCAACCATGGCGCGCTCAAGCGCGTCGTCATCAATGGCCGTATTGCCGTAAAGCAATACCAGTTTTTCAATTTCCTGTCTTGCTGCCAGCAGGTTGCCTTCACAGAAATCAGCAATCAGGCGCGCACCGGAAGGCTGAACCGTGACACCAGCCAGGGTGAGCTGGTTATTAACCCACGCCATCAGCGACTTGCCTTCAAGCGGATAGCACAAACAATGTATACCCCGTTCATCAAGCACCTTAAACCACTTGCTTTTTTGAACGTCTTTGCCAATTTTAGGGCCGTGCACCACCAACAGTGTATCGTCACCCAGGGAGGGCGCGATTTGCTGAAGCACTTTGCTGCCTTCAGTGCCGGGCTTGCCGGTTGGAAGTTCGAGTTCAATGAGCTGACGATCCGAGAACAGCGACAGGCTCTGGGTGGTTTCAAGCAGGGTTTGCCAGCTGAATTCACCGTCGGCGACCAATACAGTGCGCTCGTCCACGCCTTGCTCCCTGGCCGTGCGGCGCACTGCCTCAATGGCTTCAAGTTTCTGCTGTGGCTCATCGCCAAAAATAAGGTAACAGGGCTTGAGACCCTGACTGAGCGTGTCGCTAAAACGGTTTGGGTATACCTGCATGAAACGCTACCGGCCCGTGGTTATTTGAGCAGCCTGGGTAGACAGACGGCGAATGATCCGATCGGCGGCCTCTTCACGCATTTCTGCCAGTACCAGATCAAGCTCTCGGGATTTTGCCAATACCTGGTCAGGATCATCCTGATAATCCCGTAGGATTTCGAAGAAACCATCGATTGGCTTACTGTTTGGGAAATGTACCGTGTATTTCACGCCATAGATAAGCTCGTACTCGGCAACCTGGCCGGTGGAATAGACCGACAGCAGGCGCCGCTCAAGCTGCTCCGGGTATAAACGGATCACCAGCTGGCGCTCAGGCGGTGCGATGTCCGCCCGTGTGCCACCTTCCAGACCATACACATCGAGTCTGTCAACCAGTGCCCGTTTCAGCAGTGCGTGATGCCGGGTAGAGTCTACCAGCACGTAATCAATACTGTCCGGAATAGCCGGGGCACCGCGCAGCGTAAAGCCACAGCCTGCAATACATACTACGGTCAGTACCAACGTGAGCCTGATAAATGACATCATCAGTTCGCCACGATATTAACAAGCTTACCGGGCACAACGATGACTTTGCGTATGGTTTTGCCTTCGATAAACTGCTGCACATTCGGCTGCTGTTTGGCTTCTTCCTCCACCGATGCTTTATCGGCATCCGCGGGAACGGTAATCTTAGCGCGTACTTTGCCGTTAACCTGCACAACGATCAGCTTCTCGTCTTCCACCATGGCGGCCTTGTCGGCAACCGGCCAGCCGGCATGTTCGACACTGCCGGTGTGCCCCATTTTTTGCCACAGCGTATGACACAGGTGCGGTGTGATTGGAGTTAACAGGCGTACCACTGCATCAATACCCTCACGCATCAGGGCAATATCCTGACCGTCCTGATGAGGTGCTTTTTGCAGGTGGTTAAGTAGCTCCATGACTGCCGCCACTGCGGTATTGAAGGTTTGGCGGCGACCTATATCATCGGACACCTTTTCAATGGTTTTATGGATTTCGCGGCGTAACGCCTGCTGGTCCTTGTTCAGTGCCTTAAGATCAAGTTTCCCTGGGGTGCCGTGCTCAAGGTGTTCTGTTACCAGTTTCCATACCCGGCGCAGGAATCTGTTCGCGCCTTCGACACCAGAATCTACCCACTCAAGGGTCTGTTCCGGTGGCGCCGCAAACATGGTGAACAGGCGCACCGTATCGGCACCGTACTGGTCGATTACCTGTTGGGGATCGATACCGTTATTCTTCGACTTTGACATCTTGGTCATGCCGCCATGTTGCACCAAAGTACCATCAGTGGTGAGCCAGGCTTTGGTAATTCGCCCTTTGTCATCCTTTTCGACGCTCACATCGGCAGGAGAGAACCAGGTCTTCTTACCGGCGTCGTCCTCGCGGTAAAACGAGTCGGCCAGCACCATGCCCTGACACAACAGCCGCTTGAAGGGTTCATCGGACTTGACCAATCCTTCATCGCGAAGCAGTTTGTGGAAAAAGCGCGAATACAGCAAATGCAGAATGGCGTGCTCAATGCCGCCCACGTATTGATCAACCGGCAGCCAGTAATTGGCCTGCTCCGGGGAGAGCATCGCATCATGATTTTGTGCGCAGGTATAACGTGCGTAGTACCAGGACGACTCCATAAAGGTGTCAAAGGTATCGGTTTCACGTAGCGCAGGCTGTCCCTCATACTCGGTTTTCGCCCATTCAGGATCGGCCTTAATGGGCGAGGTGACGCCGTCCATTTCGACATCTTCGGGCAGCCTGACCGGCAATGCATCGGCCGGAACCGGCACTGATTCACCCGACTCCAGGTTCAGCATCGGAATTGGCGCGCCCCAGTATCGCTGGCGGCTGACTCCCCAGTCCCGCAGCCGATAGTTGACCGTGCGTTGACCGGCTCGCTTTTGTTCCAGCGCTTCTGAGATTGCGTTAAACGCCTCGTCAAACATCAGCCCGTCAAAGCTGTCTGAATTGACCAGCCGGCCTTTTTCGGTGTAGGCAGCGGTGGTGAGATCGCAGGTTTCCGCGGCGTCATCAGCCGGTGCGATAACCTGCTTAATTTCAAGCCCGTACTTGGTCGCAAATTCCCAGTCACGCTGGTCGTGGCCAGGCACTGACATCACAGCGCCGGAGCCATAGTCCATCAGAACAAAGTTGGCGGCCCAAACCGGCACCAACTCACCGGTTAGCGGATGGACGGCCTGATAACCGGTATCACAGCCTTTTTTCTCCATGGTCGCCAGTTCGGCTTCTGCCGTTTTGGTGTTTTTGCATTCGCTGATAAACGCCGCCAGTTCAGGGTTATCGTTGGCGGCCTGTTCGGCAAGTGGGTGCTGAGCGGCAACGGCAACATAGGTGACACCGAAGAGGGTGTCCGGGCGGGTGGTATACACGCTAAGGCTTGCCTGCTCACCGGTCCCCTGAGGCACATCGAAACGGATGTCGACACCTTCTGAGCGACCAATCCAGTTCGCCTGCATAGCGCGTACCTGTTCCGGCCACTCTTCCAACTGGTCAAGATCCTTAAGCAACTCTTCTGCATAGTCGGTAATTTTGATGAACCACTGCGGAATTTCTTTTTGTTCCACCAGAGCACCGGAACGCCAGCCACGTCCATCTACAACCTGTTCGTTCGCTAGCACGGTTTGGTCCACCGGATCCCAGTTCACCGTGGCGTTTTTCTTATAGACCAGTCCTTTTTCATGCAGGCGGGTGAAAAACCATTGTTCCCAGCGGTAATATTCCGGCTTGCAGGTGGCGATTTCGCGGTTCCAGTCGTAACCAAAGCCCAGCGATTTAAGCTGTGACTTCATGTACTCAATATTTGCATAGGTCCAGTTGGCGGGCGCGGTATTGTTATTGATCGCGGCATTTTCCGCAGGCAGTCCGAAAGCGTCCCAACCCATGGGTTGCAGGACATTTTTTCCCTGCATGCGCTGATAACGGCTGATGACGTCACCAATGGTGTAGTTACGCACGTGCCCCATATGGAGCCGGCCACTGGGGTAGGGAAACATGGAGAGACAGTAAAACTTTTCTTTATCGGGATCCTCACTGGCTTTAAAGGTTTGGTTGTCCTGCCAGTATTGTTGGACGTGCTGTTCTATTTCTTTAGGATTGTACTGTTGTTCTGCCATGAAACTTAGGCTTCCGCATTGTCGATGTCGTGTCTTTACAGCGAACTGCCCTCCGGATGAAATAACCTGCCGGTGTCAGTGTGCGATTCTGTCTTCAGACACAAAAAGTGATAAATTCAGACCGCATAGAATACCCCAGCGGCAAGGCTGGTCTCAATAGGCATCATACCCAAACCTTAATTAAAATCGGTTCGGGCTGTGAGGGCGGGTAAAAATTAGTCCTGTTTGTTCACGTAGTCAGTGAGCGCGCTAAGCTGTGAGGCCTGCACCACATCGACAATGCTGGCGAGTTGCGCAAAGCCGCTTTCGCTGATCCCATGGACATTATAGGTAAGTGTGACGGTTGTCCGTTGTTCACCCTGCGGGCGATTTACTGACCAGCTTAGTGCTCCGCTGACGCCCATTTGCTGTAGTGGTCCCAACCCGCCTTCCATAACCAGCAGGGACGGGGGAGCCGCCCGTACGATGATCATGTGTTGTGCCTGGCTGCTGCCTTTTTTTTCACAAAAGCAGCCACCCGCCACAGGATCAATACTAAAGCTACCACGCCACCAACTGTGATCTTTTGGCCACCACTTATCCACGTCTTGCACCAGAGCGCGATAAACGGCTTCAGGGCGTGCTTCCGTCATGCGGGTATTTTCAAGCATAAAGCCATGGGCGTTGACTAACCGGACGTCTGCCTTAACCGGTAAAATGGCAAGAGCTATACTACCAAGGAGTAACGCATGTTTCATGATGGGCTCAGTAAAAGGGTAACCGGTGGTGTACTCAAGTATAGGGTCACGGTGACATTCAGCCAAGTGCTGACGTCCGGTGACAGGCGAGGCGCGCGTTGCTGTTTCGGTAGTGCGTACTTTACCAGGTGGACAACGGTGAGCTAAACGTCGGTGAGAGTAGCATGGCTTAAGTGTTACGAGGACGGTTTGACAGGGCAGTTTTTTAACGGTTCACTTAATGCAGGACCAATAGTGTTATCATCCTCATTACGCACGTTGCGCAAGCCGTGCGAATCACCACTAATCAGTAAAAATAAGGACCATACAGGGCGTGCCAAGCATTTCACAGTTACCGTTCAAAGCATTATCGGTTGCCGTCGACCGGCGAATTATTAACGCCGCACTGAAAGACGAAGAGGCCTTAAACTCCACCTTTATTGGTCAGGAACGGGCGCGTGAGGCGCTGACCTTTGGCCTTGGTATTGATGCCCGCGGTTACAACCTGTTTGTGATGGGGCAGGCCTCTACCGGACGTTTTACGCTGGTTAAAGAGCATATCGAGCGGCAGGTTTCGTCACTTCCCACACCAGATGACTGGTGTTATATCAACAACCTTGAAGAAGAGCGTGAGCCTGTGGCGTTGCGCTTTGCCCCCGGCGGAGGACGAAAATTTCAGCGCGACATGAGTGCGCTGATAGATGATGTGCTGGCAACCTTTCCTGTGGCGTTCGACAACCCGGGATATCAGCGCAAGCGCGCCGCTATTGCCCGTGAGTTTGAGCTGAAATACCAGCAAGCGATAAGCACGGTAGAGCGGTATGCCAAAGCAAATGAGGTGGCGTTGTATGAAGATAATGGCACCATCAGCTTTTCACCCATTATTGACGGTAAGCCGCTGGAAGATGCCCAGTTCGGCGAAATGACAGAAGCCCAGCGAAGTCAGTTTTACGCGCTGGTCGATGATTTGGAAAACCGACTCAGCGAAAGTCTGCTCGGCCTGCCTGCCTGGCGTCGGGAAAACTCAGAACGTCAGCGCGAGCTTGACAGAGCAACCGCAGAGCAGGGCATAAAACCGCTAATTAAGACGCTGGAACACAAATACACAGCTAACCTTGGGATTTTAAAATATCTCAAGCAACTGCGGCCATACCTTATCGATCTGATCGTGACGTTTCTCAATGAAGAGCAAAAAGATGACAAACAGGACGATGATGATCGCCGTGAATACCTGGAGCAGGCCTTTTTGCCCAACAGTCTGGTGAGTCACAACCTGGACGATGGTGCGCCGGTCATTTATGAGCCGAACCCGACGTATCAGAACCTGTTTGGTAAAATCGAGTATTCCAACGTTCAGGGTAGCGTATTTACCAACTTTCAGATGATACGAGCGGGGGCGCTGCACAAAGCCAATGGTGGCTATCTGCTGCTGGATGTGGATCGTATAATCGAACAGCCCTATGTATGGGAAACCCTTAAACTCGCCATCAAATCAGGGCGGTTGCGCATGGATCTGCCCCAGCAGGATGTGGGCATGGTCAATGCGATAACGCTTAACCCACAGCCGATTGACCTGAAAGTCAAAGTGGTGCTGTTGGGGTCACCGGATCTGTATTACACCCTCCAGGAATATGACGACGAATTTGATGAATTATTTCGTGTACTGGTTGATTTTGATACGGAAATTCCGGTTAGTCGTCAGTCACTCTTTGATTTTGTCGGCCGGGTTCGCAACCACGTCAGCCAGATTGGGCTCACAAGCATATCATCGGCCGCCATGCGCCGACTGGTCGAATATTCGCTGCGCAGTGCCGAGCACCAGCAAAAACTGTCGGCACACTTTGCCGACGTTATTGAGCTTATCAATGAAGCGCATTATTTTTGTGCCAAGGCTGACGCCGACACGATTGAACTTACTCACCTGAAGACTGCGCTAAATGCCAAGAAACGACGCACGGGGCGGGTGAGCCAAAGCCTGCTCAATGATATTAAAGAAGGTCATGTACTGATTGCCACGGAAGGAAAGGCCGTGGGTAAAGTCAACGGACTGACCGTACTGGAAATTGGCGATACCGTGTTTGGTACGCCCGCCCGCATTACCTCGACCGTGTTTGCCGGTGCCAGTGGCGTCGTGGATATTGAACGGGAGGTCGAACTTGGTCAGCCCATTCACTCTAAGGGAGTAATGTTGCTGACAGGCTATTTGGGTAACAAATACGCGCAACACTTCCCATTGACGCTTTCGGCGAACATCGCGCTCGAACAATCTTATGGTCATATAGACGGTGACAGCGCCTCACTGGGAGAATTGGTGGCGCTTATTTCAGCTCTGACGGGTATTCCGGCCTTGCAGACACTGGCTGTCACAGGTTCGATCAATCAGTACGGTGAAGTGCAGGCTGTTGGCGGTGTTAACGAGAAAATAGAAGGCTTTTTTGATCTCTGCCAGCATCGCGGATTAACCGGCTCTCAGGGGGTCGTGATCCCGAAATCGAATGAAATTAATTTAGTGCTGGACAGCGCGGTCATTGAGGCTGTGAAGAAAGGCCATTTCCACATTTACAGTGTGGAAACCGTTGATGATGCCTTGTCGCTGATTATGCAGCAGGATGCGGGCAAACTAAGCTCGCGCGGACGATACCCCAAAAACTCCATTAACTACCATGCGGTTAACCGGTTGTATAACATCGCGCTGATGGTGAACGGTTCGGACGGCGAGTAGACACAAACGCCAGGATTCGCCCTCAGCGGACGAATGCCACAGTGATGTTCAGCGGTCGGGCTGTCACTGAGGCCCAAAAAAAGCCGGACAACGATGAGTCCGGCTTTGCGGTATAGCCAGTGTTTCTATTTAGGCGGCATTCTTAATCCGCCGTCAAGACGAATAGTTTCCCCATTCAGATAGGCATTTTCACTGGTGCTGATGACCAGTTTGGCAAACTCTGCGGGAAAGCCTAAGCGCTTTGGAAACTGTACATTGGCGCTAAGCGCATCCTGTACCTTTTCAGGCATAGCCAATAACATGGGAGTACCCATCACACCGGGGGCAATGGTGTTAACACGAATGCCCAGCGGCGCAAGGTCGCGTGCCATTGGCAGTGTGAGGCCAATAATGGCTGCTTTGCTGGCGGCATACGCCGTTTGTCCAATCTGGCCCTCATAGCCGGCGACCGACGCGGTGTTGATGATCACGCCCCGCTCACCTTCATCATTGGCCACATCCTGCCTGGCCATTTGAGCCGCGGCAAGACGGCAAACGTTGTAGCTGCCAACCAGATTAATATCAATGGTCTTCTGGAAACCGTCCAGCGCCGCTGGCTGACCTTCCTTATCTAACAGGCGCTTGGCAGGCGCGATGCCCGCGCAATTGACTACCAGCCGGATGTCACCAAGTTCGTTTACGGCATTATCGATAGCGTGCTGAACGTCTTCCTCACTGCGCACGTCCACTTTGTAAAAGCGGGTATGCGTTGTGCCGAGCTCTTCTACCCGGTCCTGACCCTGGTCTTCATTAAGATCAAAAAGGGCAACATGCATACCTGCTTCGCGAAGTGCAATGGCGGTTGCGTGGCCTAAACCTGAACAACCACCCGTGACGATGGCCGTAGCTCCTGTTAATTGCATAGTAAAGTCCTGTCGTTATTTTGTAAGGCGATAGTAACCTGAGATAACGATAAAAACTATGCGAGGCCAGTGAAACCGTCGTTGAGGTAACTATTTCTTTGGCAACTGAATTTTACGCTCGTCGCTCTGACGATAGATAACCAGGGTGTGACCAATTACCTGAAGTTTTTCTGCGCCGGTTTCTCTGACGATCGCATCCATTATCAGCGATTTTTCTTCGCGATCATCGGTCGGTACCTTTACCTTGATTAACTCGTGATGGGTGAGTGCACCATCGATTTCAGCGAGCACGCCCTCGGTTAACCCGTTTCCACCGAGCTGTACTACCGGCTTAAGTGGATGCGCGAGGCCTTTAAGGAATTGCTTTTGCTTATTAGAAAGTTTCATTGATACGTTTTCTTACAAATCATGTGAGTGTAGGAGGAAAGCGTGATTATATGATTGAGCATAGCAGGCCACATAAATATTGAGCCACCAGAACGTCTGGTGATGTGGCGTAGCCCGTGACTTTTTCGCGCCGTCCCTTGAAAAGCAGTATTCTAACGCCATCTTAGGTCAATCCCAATGCATAAGTGCAGTTATGGTAAAAAAGAAGCATACCGTCAGTGTAAGTGATGGCTGTGCGGTAACTTAATTATCACTGACTGTAAGCAATAGTGCAGCAGATGACGGCAGGCCGTTCACCGTGAGGCCCGGTGGCAATCCGCGGGGCTGATGGCGGGAAATAGCCTGATCACCGATCCTGTATTCGGGGGCGTTTTGCAGCAAGGGACTTTCGCAAGGAAGCCATTCTCGAGACGTTACTGAACAGAATTGCTGGGAACAACGTAGATGTAGTGTTGTCTGATAAAGCACCGAACGGGTCCGGAAATTGAGCAGCGGATCGGTCGCTGTCGATGCATTTTTTCTGCAGACATCTGAAGATGCGCCATCAGGCTGTGAAGCCCGGGGCGGCGTTGACAGTTAGTTGTCTGGCGGAAGAAAGTCGCATTTTACGCGATGTAACCTCGGTGTGTAGCGATGAAGAAAAGCGCTTATTGGATTCATCACCAACGCGTTCCACAGAAGTGTATGTGGTAGCTTGCGGGTATAAAGTATAGTACCCTGAGGTCAACGAGTTTTCGTGCCGGGTAGCGAGTGTAACCAGCATTGACGGTTAACCGCGCTATTCGGGTTTACAAGAGGTTAGTAGCATTGAGCGATATGGCAAAAAATTTAATCCTATGGTTGGTTATTGCTGTGGTTCTGATGTCTGTGTTTCAGAGCTTTTCACCCAGCGATTCAAGCCGTGCACAGACGGATTACACCGCATTTCTTAAAGAAGCGAATCAAGGGAATATTCGCGAGGTTCGTATTGACAGTGATGCGGGTGAAATCCGCGGCACACGTCGCTCCGGCGAGACCTTCGTGACCTACATTCCGTATTTTGACGATAAGCTGGTGTCCGACCTGATCAAAAATGACGTGAGGGTCTTAGGTAAGCCCCGTGAAGAGCAATCGCTGTTAGCGTCGATTTTTATTTCATGGTTCCCCATGCTGCTACTTATCGCAGTCTGGATATTTTTCATGCGCCAGATGCAAGGTGGCGGTGGTCGTGGTGCCATGTCATTTGGAAAAAGTAAGGCGCGGCTGTTAGGTGAAGATCAGATCAAAACAACCTTTGCTGACGTCGCCGGTTGCGATGAAGCCAAAGAAGATGTTGCTGAATTGGTCGACTTTCTGCGTGACCCGTCAAAATTCCAGAAGCTTGGCGGGAAAATCCCGAAAGGCGTGCTAATGGTAGGCCCACCCGGAACGGGTAAAACGCTGCTGGCCAAAGCCATTGCCGGTGAGGCCAAGGTCCCGTTTTTCACCATCTCAGGTTCTGATTTTGTGGAGATGTTCGTGGGTGTGGGTGCGTCACGTGTTCGCGATATGTTCGAACAGGCAAAGAAAGCCGCGCCGTGCATTATCTTCATTGATGAGATTGATGCGGTCGGTCGTCAGCGTGGCGCAGGCCTTGGCGGTGGCCATGATGAGCGTGAGCAGACCCTTAACCAGATGCTGGTTGAAATGGACGGCTTCGAAGGTCATGAAGGTATTATCGTGATTGCGGCAACCAACCGCCCCGATGTACTGGACCCGGCATTATTACGCCCCGGTCGTTTCGACCGCCAGGTTATCGTTGGCCTGCCTGATATTCGTGGTCGCGAACAAATTCTGAAAGTCCATGTGCGTAAAGTGCCGGTAGCTGACAACGTTGATCCGTCGGTTATTGCCCGTGGTACACCCGGCTTCTCAGGTGCCGACTTGGCAAACCTGGTCAACGAGGCCGCGTTGTTTGCGGCGCGTGGTAACAAGCGTCTGGTCTCGATGGAAGAGTTCGACAAAGCGAAAGACAAAATCATGATGGGCTCTGAGCGTAAATCAATGGTTATGACCGATGATGAGAAAGCCATGACGGCTTATCATGAAGCGGGTCACGCCATTGTGGGTCGCCTGGTGCCAGAACATGATCCTGTTTATAAGGTATCCATTATCCCGCGCGGCCGTGCGCTGGGTGTGACCATGTACTTGCCAGAGCAAGACCGCGTAAGTCACTCTAAACAACACCTTGAAAGCATGATTTCGAGTCTGTTTGGTGGTCGAATTGCCGAGCAAATTATTTACGGTGATGACAAAGTGACAACCGGTGCATCAAACGATATCGAGCGCGCCACTGAAATCGCCCGTAAGATGGTGACGCAGTGGGGACTGTCGACCAAGATGGGCCCAATGCTGTATGCAGAAGACGAAGGGGAAGTATTCCTTGGCAAGTCTATGTCTAAGGCCTCGCATATGTCGGACGATACTGCCCGAGCTATTGATGCTGAAATTAAGGCATTGATTGACTCAAACTATGAGCGTGCCAAGAAAATCCTGGAAGAGAATGAAGATATTCTGCATGCCATGAAAGATGCGCTGATGAAGTATGAGACCATCGATGCAAAACAAATTGATGATCTGATGAACCGTCGCGACGTTCGTCCGCCGGCAGACTGGGATGACCGTACACCAGATGACGGTGATAAGCCCAGCGGCGGTAAGCCTGCCCGCGAAGGTGAAATTACTGACGATGGTGTGGATAAACCGTCAGTTGGTAAGCCTGGTGATATGCCAGGTTAATCATCGGCAAGTCAAAAAAAAGCGCCGCTTGCGGCGCTTTTTTAATGTCAGTAACACAGGCAAAATAACCGCTATAGCCAGTGCACCGATATACCGGTGAGGTCGTAGAGAATAAGATGAAGTTTAAAGATAAAATAGTCCCGCTTTCGACACCGCGAGTGATGGGGATCCTTAATGTTACCCCCGACTCGTTCTCGGACGGTGGCCAACATATCAACCGACAAAGCGCCATTGATGCAGCACACAGAATGGCAGAGCAGGGCGCCGATTTTATTGATATAGGCGGTGAGTCAACGCGACCGGGCGCCAAAGATGTTGCTGAGCAGGAAGAGCTTGATCGGGTGATCCCGATCGTCGAAGCCCTGTCAACAGACCTGGATGCGGTGATTTCCGTCGATACCAGCAAAGCCCGGGTTATGCACGAAGCGGTCAATGCAGGTGCGTCACTTATCAATGACGTCAGAGCACTGCAGGAACCACAGGCCCTAAAGACGGCAGCGCAGCTGGGGGTGCCGGTATGCCTGATGCATATGCAGGGGCAGCCGCGTAGTATGCAGCAATCGCCCCACTACGATAATGTGGTGAAAGATGTCTGTGATTTTTTACTTTCAAGAGTAAAAGCCTGCCACGATGCCGGTGTAAAAGAAGAGCGTATTATCCTGGACCCGGGTTTTGGGTTTGGTAAGCAACTTGAACATAATTATCAGTTACTTAAGCATTTGCCGCGGGTTGCAGCACTGGGCTATCCATTATTGGTGGGCATGTCACGAAAATCCATGATAGGACAATTATTACATCGGCCGGTGGATAAGCGCTTGGCGGGAAGTGTTGCTGTCGCTACAATTGCTGCACACCTGGGCGCGAACATTATCCGTGTACACGATGTCGAAGAAACGGCCGATGCCGTCAGCATTGTAAAATATATAAACGCACTACAAGAGTAAGTAAGGACGTAAAGCCACATGAGTCAACGCAAATATTTTGGAACTGATGGAATTCGCGGAAAAGTCGGTGAAAGCGCCATAAACCCCGAGTTTGTTATTAAGCTTGGCTGGGCTGCGGGGCGTGTATTAGCCGGACGTGGCACCAATAAGGTATTGATTGGTAAAGATACACGTATCTCTGGCTACATGCTGGAATCGTCATTGGAAGCGGGTTTATCAGCGGCGGGCATCAACATTGGCCTGCTGGGTCCTATGCCCACCCCTGCGATTGCATATTTAACCAAGACATTCCGTTCAGAAGCGGGCATCGTGATCAGTGCGTCACACAACCCCTTCTACGATAATGGCATTAAGTTTTTCTCGGCAGACGGCTTTAAGCTGGATGACGATATAGAGCTTGCTATTGAAGCCATGATGGACGAACCCATGACCTGTGTGGAGTCGGATAAGCTGGGTAAGGCGTCGCGAATTGAAGATGCCGCTGGACGATACATTGAGTTTTGTAAAGGCACATTTCCGTCCGAGCTATCACTTAAGGGCTTTAAAATCGTGGTTGACTGTGCCCACGGTGCGACCTACCACATTGCGCCCAATGTCTTTGAGGAGCTGGGGGCAGAGGTTATCGAAATTGGCACCTCACCAAACGGTCTGAATATAAATGATGAGGTCGGCGCCACTTCCATGCGTGCCACGGCTGACAAGGTTAAGGAAGTGGGCGCAGACTTGGGTATCGCCCTTGACGGTGATGGCGACCGCATCATGATGGTTGATCATAAAGGGAATATTATCGACGGCGATCAAATTGTTTATATTATTGCCCGCGATGCACTTAAAAATGGACGTTTACAGGGCGGTGTTGTGGGCACACTGATGAGTAACCTGGGGTTGGAAAACGGTCTGGCCAAATTGGGGATCCCGTTCGAGCGCAGTAAAGTCGGCGATCGTTATGTGATGGAACTCCTTCAGCGCAACGGCTGGTACATAGGTGGTGAGAATTCCGGCCATGTGCTTAACCTCGCGGTAGCCTCTACCGGCGACGGGATCGTGGCCGGACTGCAGGTGCTGATTGCCATGCTTCGGTCGGGTATGAATTTGCACGACCTGGTCAGTGGCTACGAGGTCTATCCGCAATCACTGATTAACGTGCGTTACACGGCAGGTGAGGACGATCCCACCGAGCAAGACGCTGTTAAGGCCTCGGTGAAAGAAGCTGAAACATCATTGGGCCAACAAGGCCGCGTGTTACTCAGAAAAAGTGGCACAGAGCCGGTAATTCGGGTCATGGTTGAGTCAGAAGATGCCGACACATCAACACGTTGGGCAGAATTCGTTGCCGAGGCTGTACGTAAAGTCGCCAGTTAATTCGTTGTGCGGTGATTTTTACGTTTTGTACTTGTATATTAGGGCGGTTATCGTTAATATCACGCCCGCTTTAAGACAGGGTTGAGGTCAACAAAGTGAGTAAACATTCAAGAAAGCCGCTGGTAGCGGGAAACTGGAAAATGAATGGCTCGGGTGCACTTGCTAAAGAATTTAGTCAAGCGCTGCCACAGCAAAATATCGGCGAAGTCGATGTGGTAGTTTGCCCCCCTTATCCCTTCTTATCGCAATTGCGTAGTGACGTATTTGCCACAGGTGCACAGAATATTAGTGTTCACGAAAGTGGCGCACACACCGGCGAAATTGCGGGTGCAATGCTTAAAGAATGTGGTTGTCAGTACGTCATTGTGGGTCACTCCGAACGCCGGCAGGACCAGAATGAATCAAGCGATGACGTCGCACACAAAGCAACGGCCGCACTGCGCGCGGGCTTAACGCCAATAATTTGCGTCGGCGAACCACTTACCGTTCGCGAAAATGATGGTGTGAACGCCTATATAGCTGAGCAGTTGCAACCGGTATTAAACACACTGAGTACCGAGGAATTGGGACGTTGTGTGTTAGCCTACGAACCGATTTGGGCGATAGGCACCGGAAAGACAGCAACGCCTGCTCAGGCGCAGGAAGTGCATGCGTTCATTCGCAATGAAGTGGCCAGAAAAGATGCCGGTGTAGCCAGTGGCCTGCGGATTTTATATGGCGGCAGCGTCAAGCCCGACAACGCGGCTGAGTTGTTCGCACAGACAGACATAGATGGTGGGCTCATTGGCGGAGCCAGCCTGAAAGTAAATGATTTTGTAGCAATTTGCCAAGCGGCAAACTGACGAGGTAATTATGTTATATGAAGTGCTACTGGTAGCGTACCTGATAGTTGCTTTGCTGTTGGTTGGCTTTGTGTTGATCCAACAGGGTAAAGGTGCGGATATGGGCGCATCATTCGGCGCAGGCGGATCTAACACGGTATTTGGATCGTCTGGTGCAGGCAATTTTATGACACGAACAACCGGTATTCTGGCAGCGCTGTTCTTCCTGATCAGCCTGACGCTGGGTAACATCACGGCGAACCGCGAAAAAGCGGCTGACGAGTGGGATAACCTGGAAGTCCCGGTCGGTGAAACTCAGCAGCCTGCAGAGAATACTCAGCCTGCTAACCCGGATGTACCTGTATCAGGTGAAGAAACGCAGACTGAGTCAGAGTCTGACGTACCCGGACAATAACGATTTTGCGGAAGTGGTGGAATTGGTAGACACGCTATCTTGAGGGGGTAGTGAGCTTTGCTCGTGCGGGTTCAAGTCCCGCTTTCCGCACCAACTAAAGCCCCGTGACACTGTGTCACGGGGTTTTTTTATGTCTCATCGATAAGACATACTCAGTGCACTGACAGACAATTGCTTGTGAGGTTTCAATGGGGTAATGTTGAATCTCAAAGCGCTGCCGTACAGGGAATGCAGACAATGATAATAAAAATGCTGCTCGTGCCTACATTTATGATCCTCATGGGGTCTTCGGTGTGTGCCAAAACGCTACTTTTCGTCGATCAAAATAATAACCCGCTGAGCGATGTCGTCATTAGTGCGCCGGACTTGGTCAGTACGTCGGCACAGCCGCAAACACCCGCCGAGATGGATCAGGTTGATAAGCAATTTTCGCCTCAGGTATTGGTCATTGAAAAGGGGCGCCAGGTTGCCTTTCCTAACAGCGACAATATTCGCCATCATGTCTACAGCTTCTCTGAGGCCAAACCGTTTGAAATAAAGCTGTATAGTGGCGACAGTGCCGCACCGGTCAGCTTCAATACCAGTGGTATTGTGGTGCTGGGCTGTAACATTCACGATAATATGATCGGCTATATTTATGTTCACGACAGCGTAAAAACCTGGCTAACCGACGCCACGGGCCGAATTAACATTCCCGATGAAGTAACAGAACTGGACGTATGGCACCCGCACCTTTTTGTGGTGAAAAACCGTAATCAACACGTTTCAGTTACTGATAACGAAGACGTACAAACGGTCCAACTGCAGTTGGACGCTGTTCCTGCACCAGCGAAACAAACTAATACCTTTCAAAAGCGGCCGTTTGGCGGTTAATGGGTATGCAAACGTCACTCAGACAAAGCTTGTTCAGGATCCTGCTTGGTGGTGTTGTACTTACCGCCATGCTGATACTGGTAGCGGTATGGAATGGCACGAACGATCTCATTCAGCGTAATGTCGAGCGCGAACTTCTGATTAGTCGCGGTATTTTAGAGCGTGTTATCACAGACCGCTATGACGGCCTGGGCACCGCATCTTCTGTGATCAGTAATACATTCGAGTTTCGTCAGCAAGTCGGCTTGCGCAGTATTCCCGATTTGAACAGTACACTGGAAAGCTTTGCATCCAGGCTCGATGCACAACAATTATTGGTGCTTGATACCGACAAGCAGGTTATTACCTCATTACACGGTCAGCTTGAAATAGGAGAGGCGTTGCCTTTTGAAGCGCTCGGTAACAAAATCACCCACGATAAAATTGTCGGTGATTTTATTATTCTGAAAGACAGGCTGTATTACAT
>CAZDUT010000012.1:0-28683 GCA_964508695.1 uncultured Alteromonas sp. | reverse complement strand
TTTATGCTCGGCGTTGATACATTTGGTGTCGTCTATAAAAACTCGGTACACATCGTCAACATCGTCATTCCCGGACTATTAATTTGGTATTTTATCGGAGAAGTTATTGAGAACCGTCGGGGACGCCAAAGAGAAAGTGAGCTGTACTGATACACCTTCCTCTTTTCTTACGTTTACGATTGCAGAATTGACTTGCGACGTGCAAAGCGCGTAAATTTTCCCTGGGCCATCAATATTGGTCGGCGGACTGGTCCATTAACTGTGCGAGGCACCACAGACATCGCTCTGAACTTACGTAGTAAAAAAATTTAATTTCCTACCTGAGAACAGTGCAAATTGCTGATAATATAGTCATGGCTTGTCAATCTCGCCAAGTCTGGTAACGAATATAAAATAAGAAAAATAACGATGTGCCGGGTACTGTTCACTTTCCTTTTTTTGCTTTGTCTCATACCGGTGAGTGTAGCTTCGCCGCGTATTAGCAATCCGATATTTCAGGCTGTCTCCACGCAAAACGGACTGCCGCAGGATATAGTTAACGATATTGCCATCGACAACGATGGTTTTGTTTGGATTGCAACTGATGGCGGGCTCGCACGATGGGATGGCTACAGGGTGTCGGTCATCAACGGACCGAACGATCTGTTTGTAAACGCCTCCATCAACAAGCTTACGGTTGTTGGTAACGACAGTCTTTGGATAAGTACCTATTCTAACGGTATATATCGCTACGACTTTGAAAGCGGTGAAGCCAGACAAGTTGTCAGCAAAGCCTATTTTGATGATCCTGACTGGCTGCAGTACGCAAACAGTTTTCATCTCGGTGATGATGGTTACCTCTACATTGGCCTGTATCAGCAAGTCGTCAGAATCGATCCAGTATCGCTTGAGCAGGAAACCCTGTTTGCTTTGCCCGAAGAAATGATTGGCCGATCAGACGGTATTCGTCACGCTATAAAACTGGACCAATTTCTTCTTGTGGCGACTTCCAGTGAGCTGGTTGCTGTTGACTTGGCAAAGCCCGGTGCGTCAGCAATATCGGTGGACCACCTTGGTGGCATAGCGCCCACCATCGACAACGTCAATGTGAAGTTATTAATGCATGACGCTCAGGACCGGGTGTGGATAGGCACAGTAGAAGGGCTGTTTATGAGCTCTGCGCCGGCACTGCGTGAATACCTCGAAAAGGGCGGCGAGACACCCATTACCCAAATTGCAGACAAACGCAATATCTGGGAATTAAAACAAGTCGCGCAACATCTCTTTTGGGTAGGTACCAGTAAAGGCTTATACCGCCTGACATTATCAGAGCCTGACGACTGGCAAATGGAGCATATTCTCGAGCCCAATAATGGCAGGGCGCCATTGTCTGATAAACGGATATATTCAATAGAATCAGATGCCCTGGGAAACTTGTGGCTAAGCAGTGTTTACGGTGGTGCGCTCTACTTCGGCGTAAAAAGTGCGTCAGTACAAACCTTGCAACACGCCAGATTACCCGGTACACCTGGTTTAAGTAATGAGATTGTCTTATCTACCTTTCAGTCAGATGACGGCATGTTATGGATAGGCACAGAAAATGGCCTCAACCGTTATAATCTGGCCACGGATAAGGTGACGTCGTATTTGGTCAGCAGTGCGCCGGCCGCAGCGGCCGGTGAGTCAGTGATCACAGCAATAGCCGCAGGCCCGGCAGATACACTTTTTCTGCAAACCTACGCCGGCATCCGGGTCTTTGATACAAAGACAGGTGAATTACGGTTACCTGCGGTAACCGACGATACACAAAAAGATATTTTTCAAAACTGGAGTGCCGGAACGTCTGTGGATCATAAACAGCGCCTGTACTTTATATCGGACAAATTCTATCGCTATGATCCCGCAACTCAGGCCGTCTCTGAACTTCCACTAAACAGCGATATATTTAACCCGACATTCTCATTTTCATTTTTGGGCGTGTCACCCTATCACGGCAACAAAATGTTTCTGGCGATGCTTGGCGGGCTTTGGTTAATAGATACGGAAACCCTGGCACACACACTGGTTTATCGATTCTCAGAATCCCAACGACGCGGTCAGTCATCGATATCAGCCTGGGTGATTGATAAGAAAGGGACACTGTGGCTGTCGTTTCCCGGGCACGGTGTAGTAGGACTGGACGCAGATACATTTGAGCCGCATTATCACCTCAACGACAAAAATGTACTGTCCACTAACATTGTTTACAGTTTACAGTCCGATGAGGATGGGGACCTTTGGTTTAGCTCCCACAGTGGCTTGCATAATTACTCTCCCGCGACCGAGACAGTCAGGCATTTCGCTTACGGCCGGGAATTGTCGGTCTCTGAGTTTAACGAAGCATCAGAGACGGCACTGGCAGACGGGCGTCTGGTGTACGGGTCGACCCAGGGAGCCGTGTTATTCGAGCCGGCTAAGCTTAAAAAGGTAAACGATGCCAACAGTATAATTACCGAAGAGATGGCAATCACCAACGTGACGCTGGACAGCCGCCGGCTGTCGTTGCCACAGCGAAACTTAAGTGGCCGGCACTTCAATCTCAGGTACGATGACTACGGTATTACTATATACTTTACCCCGTTGCTGATGAGCGAGGGGCAGTCGCTGGATTATGAGTACGCGCTATACAGAAATGGCGAGGTGGTCACACAGGGGGTCACAGGTAATGCAAGGATCACGTTTGGTACGTTGACACCCGGCGAATACCAGTTCGTTGTCGGGCCCGTTGCCAGTAGTTTTCCATTTACCATGCTACCTGCCGATATCAGCATAACCATGCCTTATGCGCCGCTTCGCTCTCCGCTGGCCTACAGTATTTATGCGGCAATCCTGTTAACACTGCTGGCGATTTATTTTGTGTCACGGCAGCGCTATATTTTCCGGCTTAAGCATGCAAAAGAACAGGTCACGCTATTTTATGACGCATTCCAGCATACTCGTGACTGGGTAATTATCTTTGATAAAGATAAACGGCCTGTAGCAGCAAACCCTGCCTTCGAACGTATTTTCGGTGTCAACAAAACCGAAAGCTTAAGCCGTCAGCTAAGACGGCTGTACAACCACTATCCAAAACTCATGCATATGCTTTCCGGACGTTTGAGCCAAATTAAAGCTGGCGAGTTCTGGAAAGATGAAGGCGTGGTAGAGGGCGGCGATGGCCGGCATTACGACGTGCTTATCGATATTACTGCAATTGGCGATGCCGAGCAGATTGACCACTATCTATTGGTAATTTCAGACATCACCGAGCAGAAAAGTGCTGAGCGTAAACTGCTTAAAGTGGCCAATTACGACAGTCTGACCGGACTGGTCAATCGCAGCTTACTGCTCGACAGGCTGGAGCACGCCATTGTCACGGCTCGTGCACATGCTAGCCGGGTGGCCATATTGTTTGTCGACTTAGACCGTTTCAAGGGAATTAACGACTCATTGGGCCATGATTTTGGCGACCGGTTACTGCGTGTGGTGGCTAATCGTATGCAAAACCTGGTGCCTGAGTCCGGCACGGTGGCACGGCTCGGTGGTGATGAGTTTGTGGTTGTCATTGAAGATGTCGAGGATCCGAGTCAAATGGGGCACTTTGCGTTGTCGCTGGTGGAAGCCGTTGAAACGCCGATAGCACTTGGGCCTGAAACCTTACGGGTGTCCTGCAGTATTGGTGTGGCATTTTACCCCGAAGACGGCAGCGATCCGTCAGAGCTGATTAAACATGCTGATGTTGCGATGTATTCGGCGAAAAAAGATGCATTAAATAGTTTTACTTACTTTACAGAAGACATGAATGCCCGTGCCCGGCACCGTTTAAATATGGAAAACAGGGTCAAACAGGCATATACCGAAAATGGTTTCTTCAATCACTATCAGCCGATAGTAAACACCAAAACCGGCAAGGTCGAGGGGCTTGAATTGCTACTTCGGTGCGAACTGGACGGCGACGCAATATACCCGGATGTGTTCATTCCCATCCTTGAGCAGCTTAAATATATTATCCCGGTTACCCGTGATGCCATTGAGCGGGCCGTGGAAAACCTGGCAACCTGGTATCAAAGCGGATTTACGGGGTACGTGTCGATTAACCTGTCCGCACTGCACTTTAAAACCGAATTCGATCTTGATGCGCTGCAGGAGTTATTAAACACTTACGGCTTGCCGGTTAGCGCCATTCGGTTTGAAATTACTGAAGGCGTATTGATGGATGATACTGAAAATGCATACCGTCAGATCCGCCGTTTTGTCGATGCCGGGTTTACACTTGCGCTGGATGATTTTGGAACAGGCTATTCATCTCTTAGCTATCTCAAACGCTACCCTCTCTCGGTGCTTAAAATTGATAAGAGCTTTGTTCATGACGTAGCCCCCGGTAATGCCAACGATGCCCTGGTCGTCACCACCATCAACCTTGCTGCCAGTCTGAATATGGACAGCATCGCCGAAGGTGTGGAGCACTCCGAGCAGGCAACCTACCTTGAAAGCAAGGGCTGTTGTTTACAGCAGGGCTATTACTACTCCAGACCCGTGCCGGCGGGTGCCGTGCCTGAATTGCTCAAGCGAAGCTGGAAGTAACAAAGCCTGGTGGTACCCGGCGGAATGTCCCGCCGGGTCAGTACATCAGGACAGTTTTAGCGGTATAGGCAATGAGCGTATCCGCTTGCCGGTGGCTGCAAACAATGCGTTGGCCAGTGCCGGCGCAAAGGGTGGGGTTGGCGGCTCACCGACACCTGCCGGCGGGGCGGTACTATCAACTATATCAACGACGATATTGCGCGGTGCATGTTGCATACGGGCAACCTGATAATTATGAAAATTAGTCTGGTTGATAACGCCGTTGCTGGCGCTGATTTCGCCAATCGCACAGCTTAGTCCGTATATCATGCCGCCTTCGCACTGCGCCCGCACGTGCTCGGGGTTGACCACTGTGCCGGCATCAAGGCTCATGTATGCGTTAGGTATATGCCACTGCCCGTTATCATCAACCACCACCTCTACAACTGCCGCTGCATAACTTAAAAATGAGCGGTGAGCTGCCAGTCCCAGCATACGTTTTTGCTGTTTGCGATTGTGCCAGTCTGCCATATCGGTTACCCGTTGAATGACGTTTTTCAGGCGGCCCGTATCAATGGGGTATTTTTCAATAGGATCGCCGTAGTTGTCATACTCGGCGCCGTCTTTTGCCAAATCGATATGCCGCGACGCACCAATCAGTGAAAGCAGATAATCCCGGCTGTCCTGCCCGGCCGCGTGTGCCAGTTCATCGGCGAAACTATGGATCGCAAAAGCGTGATAAACATTGGCTACACTGCGTAACCAGCCGATACGCACATGATTTTTGGCTTGGCCCCGCTCCAGCAACATATTCTCAATATCGAAGGGGTTATCAATAAAGCCCAGGCGCAGCTCGCCATCACTGGGTTTAGTGGCCTCAGTGCTGAACGTAGAAGAAATCGTCGGAAACACGGTGTTGTGACGCCAGGCCGTTGTCTTGCCGTTGTTATCCTGCACTGCCTGAATATGCTGGGCGCTGACACTGTGGTAGTACCCATGCTGTATATCATCCTCGCGACGCCAGATTACTTTCACTGGCTTGCCCGTTTGTTTGGCCAGGTAGGCGGCTTCTACCGAAAAGTCAGGCTTCGATTTTCGTCCGAAGCCGCCGCCTAACAATGTCACATGCACGGTCACATTTTCTTCTGGTACTTTAAGCGCGGCAGCAACATTCTGACGGGTTGATTGTGGCGTCTGGGTACACGCCCAGATTTCGACTTTATCGCCCTCGATACGCGCTGTGGCTGCGGGCGGCTCCATGGGGGCCTGTGATAACAGTGGGGCATAGTAGGTTGCTGAAATCACATTGTCTGCATTGCTTAGCACTGCTTGTGCATCACCCCGCTTGCGCACTGTTTCACCGGGTTGCCTGGCTGCATTCTCAAGCGCCGAGCGGTACGCGTCGGAGTTATACTCGCTGTGCTGATTTTTACTCCAGTCAATGTTCAACGCTTTAACGCCCTGCATGGCAGCCCAGGTATTCTTCGCGACCACGGCCACGCCGCCAAGAGGGTTAAACATTGCGGGGGCTGTGGCATCGGGCATGCGAATGACGTCTATTACACCAGCAACATTACGGGTGGCTTTATCATCAATAGTTTCTGGCGTGGTAAACATCACCGGCGGGCGCTGAATTACCGCAACCAGCATGCCATCTATCGTTATGTCTTGGCCAAATCTCGTTGTGCCGCTGACGACGGCCTGCATATCCACGCTCTGCTTGCCTTGGCCGATGTACTTCCAGCGCTCACGGGGCTTCAGCGACAAGTTCTCAGGATCAGGCACGGGTAATGTCGCAGCAACGCCAATTAATTCTGAAAAATCAACGCGGTTACCACTGGGCGTATGCACCACGTGATGATCGCTGCAGATGCAGTCATCAACACTGACATTCCAGCCTCGTGCCGCAGCTTGTCTGAGCATATGGGCAGCGGCTGCACCAGCCTGACGAAGTCTATCGAAGTTTCGCCGCACACTGCGCGAGCCGTCGGTATTCTGATCGCCATATTTAGGATCACCGTCTGCCTGCGCCACCAGAACCCTTGACCAGTCGGCATCCACTTCATCGGCAATAATTTGGGCAATGGCGGTGCGGATCTGTTGCCCCATCTCAGAACGGTGACAGGTAACTGTAAGCGTACCTTCATTATCAAACTCAACAAAAACACTGGGGATGAGTGCCTGAGGACTGGCACTCTTTGCTGCAGCAAATCCCGGTATCCCCAGCATCGTTACACTCAGTCCGAAGCCTGCGGTAGCCGACGAACGCTTGAGAAAGCGGCGGCGAGCAGTTGAAAATTCTGCACTCATGCGCTTTCTCCCTTACTCACTGACTTTATGGCATTTCGGATACGGGGATAGGTGCCGCAGCGGCAAATATTGCCAGACATATGACTGTCTATGTCATCATCACTGGGGGCGGCATTTTTTGCCAGCAGGGCGGCAGCCTGCATAATTTGACCGCTCTGGCAGTAGCCGCACTGAGGGACGTTATTCTCAGCCCATGCAATCTGCAGTGGATGACGGTGATTTGCATCCAACCCTTCGATGGTGGTGACCGATTTGCCGTCCACTGATGACATCGGCAACTGACAGGAGCGTGTGGGCTCACCGTCAATATGCACGGTACAGGCACCGCATAAAGCCATACCACAGCCATACTTGGTGCCGGTAAGCTGTAATTCGTCTCTGAGAAACCACAGTAGCGGCATCGCGCTGTCGCCGCTAAAGTCGTGCGTTTGTCCATTTATGGTTATTTTCATAATGAGTGCCTGTGTTTTGCAAAGATGCGACTGAATCTATCACCTCACAACACCTTGTACAGCGCAATTAAATTGCGACCAGATAACAGAAGTAATGGGTAAACTTTTCCAAACCATCTCTAGGTATAGGCATTCACTGCAGATATTTCCAGGCACCAACGGATTCTGCAATCCGTGTGCTGTGACTATCAGCATCAGTGAGCCGGGGCTATAAAAAATATCAATAAGGAAGGATACGCCCGCCATTCACTTCTGTGTGCCCTGAACGCCTCGCGCCGCCTAACAATCAGTATTGACAAGCTTTCGGTGAATATTATAAGACTGTGAATTAGTTGTTAATTTGCGCTACAGTAAACACACACGAGAACAATATGCCCTTTGATATGAGCCTGAACAATGATGTTATAAAGTCCCCGCTAACCATGCTGTATGAGCGGGAAAAGTCACGGCCGGATGATGTCTACCTCACCCAGCCGATCGATGGTGAATATCGAACATTTACCTGGAAAGAGGTCGGGCAGGCCGCCCGAAAAGTGGCTGCAAGGCTTCTGGAAATGGATTTTCCCCAGGGCAGCCGGATTGGCATATTTTCCAAAAATTGTGCCGAGTGGTTTATCACCGACTTGGGGATCATGATGGCAGGACATGTTTCAGTCCCCATCTTCGCCACCGCCGGTGCAGATACTATCCGTTACGTGCTTGAGCATGCCGAGGTCAAAGTGTTGTTTATCGGCAAACTTGATAATACCGAGGAGCAGGTAGCGGCAGTCCCTGACGACTACTATACGGTCGCTTTTCCGTACCCGGGCATCAAAGCCACCCAGCAGTGGCAGGAATTTACCGACGTGCAGCCCTATGCCGAGTCACCGGTGCCGGACATGGACGCGGTTATGACGATCATTTATACCTCCGGGAGTACCGGTAAACCCAAAGGGGTGGTACACACCTATCATTCTATCTGCTGGGCTGCACAGCGCTCACTGAATCAGCTGAAAGTGGGGCCTGAAGACCGGGTGCTGAGTTATCTGCCGCTGGCTCATATTACTGAGCGGGTGCTGGTTGAGCTGGCAAGTTTTTATGGTGGTGGAAAAATTTACTTTGTGGAATCGCTGGATACCTTTCAGCGAGATGTTAAGGCATGTCAGCCAACGCTGTTTATTTCGGTACCGCGGTTGTGGACAAAATTCCAGATGGGCATTCTGGCGAAAATGCCTCAGAAAAAGCTCGATACGTTGCTCAAGATCCCAATTATCCGTGGACTGGTGTCGAAGAAAATTCGTGAAGGGCTTGGTCTGAATAATGCCCGCCTGTGGGCCAGTGGGTCCGCACCATTGGCGCCAGCTGTTATTGAGTGGTTTCACCGTATCGGTATCAATATATCCGAAGGCTGGGGGATGACCGAAAACTCGGCGTATGGTACCGCCAGTGTACCTTTCAGAGCCGATAAAATAGGGCGCATTGGTAGGCCTTATGACGGCGTGGATATTCGGATCTCCGAGGAAGGCGAAATTCAGGTTAAAGCGCCGTGCAACATGCGCGAATACTATCTTGAGCCCGAAAAAACCAAAGAGGTATTCACTGATGACGGCTACCTGCGTACGGGTGACAAAGGCGAAATAGACAGCGAAGGGTATGTACGCATCACCGGTCGTTTAAAAGATATTTTCAAAACCGCCAAAGGCAAATATGTGGCACCTGCCCCCATCGAAGCCAAATTTATGGAAAACCCCATGGTAGAGCAGGTCTGTGTAACCGGAAACAATCTGCCACAACCCGTGGCGCTGTTGGTATTAAGTGAAGATGCAGCGAAGCAAAATAAGCAGTCGGTGGAGCAAAGCCTGTCGCGCACATTTGAAGCGATTAATGCCAGACTGGAAAGCCACCAGGTGCTTGATCGCATCATTATTATGAATAGTGAGTGGAGTATTGAAAACGATCTGCTCACACCGACCTTAAAGGTCAAGCGACACATTCTTGAAGAGCGTTTCTCCAGTGTTATTCAGGGGGATTATTCTGAACGATTGGTGTGGGTAAACGCATAACCGCTGAGACAGACCGTCTCTGGGAGACAATGATGAAATATCAAAAAGCCCGTCACTGGGCACTGCTGATAGGCGCACTGTGGTTTACCGGCAGTGCGATGGCAAACGATAGTCTGGATGAGGCGTCTCAGGCGTTTTGCCAACATATGAAGCAGTGTACGCTGAAGACCATGGACGCAGAAAATATCGATCCCAACATGCGCCAGATGGTCGACAGCATGGTGAAAGGGATGTGTAAGAAAATGACCCAGCGGTTTGAATTGGCCGAAGAGCAGGGCTACGAGGATATTCGTGAAGGCGCCGCGGCCTGTATGCGGTCGATGACGGAGCAGGACTGTGATGCACTGGAAGCGGGCAACTCTACGCCAGCCTGTCGGGAGTACGAAGCCATGGTCGAACAGTATAACGAGCGTGGCGACGGGTAACTACCGCCCCACGCTAACGTGCTGCGCTATCTACCCTGGGTAGCGCGCTGCCAGGCCCTGATAAACGGCGTCGCTATAGTTATGATCGTCGCTGTTCAGGCTGTCCAGTACTTCTACAAGGTGCTCGTTGTCTTCACGCCCGTCCCAGACTTTAATGTACGTCCCGGCTTTGTAGCCATGATCCTGCCGGAAAAAGTTGAGCACGTTTTTGCCCACATACTGACGATAGAGCGTTTCGCTTTGCATTTCACATTGCTCTACTATCAGCATAAACAATGGCACACTGAAGCGTTTCGCTGCACACAGACCAGCCATTAACTCAAGGTTATCCAGCAGGCTCTGCTTTTCCGGGTAATAATCGATACCGTCGAAGACTACGTGGGTTCGGGCCTGAGCCAACTGCGCAGCCAGGGCACTGGCGGCGGCCTGGACATCGCCGTCATAATCGATAATGCAGGCAGAGAGCGCAAAGTGCCAAATATCGACCAGCTCCATTTGTAACTGCGCGAGATCTTTTTCCTGCGCTTTCCACCACTTCCAGCCGTGATGTTCAATCGCTTCTACAGACTCAACCATGGCCGCACGCAAAAAGCCGTAGCCCGCTGTTAACCATCCCTGATTAACCTTCGTGTTCATCTTGTTTTGCAGGGCCAGCATAGTGGCAAGTTGGTGTTGATTCAGCATGAGTAATCCTAGAAAGGGCGTTGAGAGTTGGAAAAAAGGAAGTTTAACGGATTGCTGCAGGCGGGAAAAGGCGTCTCTGTTAAACTGTTGAGTCGCAAGGGAGTGCACGCTCCATCGCCTTGCAATGGTGCAGTTGCACCATATCGGTTGCCGCATCGTCTGAAGTGGCTGGGGGAGTAAACGTTAAGTGATTGTTATTCATTGTTTTTTATTTTTGGCATTGAAGGTGCTTTAACACAAGTGGTAACTGTACGCGTCCTCGCTGCTAACCGCACTTTGGTGCCAGGCAACGCCATTCTGCGGATGCGTGTGATACGTACCGGCCTTCCCCATACAGATTTTTCGTGTCCTGAGGTCTGTATGGGTTTTTTTCTTTCAATGTATTTTGCACCTGTCAGGTAAAATCCCTTACCATGGTTTAAGACCGAATTTATATAGGGATATTTCTGCTTGCTTGCACTCTATCCGTCCAACAAGCTTGAGCACCTCAGCTTTTTGCTTACCGCACTCTTAAAGCAACAGCCCGGTCAGGTGTTTAACGCCGATACCATTCTGGTAGAAAGTCCCGGCATGCAGCACTGGCTGAGTATGTCTCTTGCCCGGCAGCGTGGCGTGGCGATGAACGTCTCTTACCCGCTGCCGGTACGCTTTATGTGGGACACTGCGCGGCTCATTCTGGGTGATGACGCTATTCCCGCCCAGTCGCCTTATCGCCGGGAAGTGCTGACCTGGCGTATTGACGCATTGCTGCAGGAGCCGGCGTTTATCGACGATCCTGACGCTGCACCGGTCAAGGCTTACTGGGCGAGCCGACAAAGCACCACAGAACAGGGTGTTCAGCGCCTGCAACTGGCGACGGCACTGGCTGATGTGTTTGAACAGTACCTGTTATATCGTCCGGACTGGCTGCAGGAATGGGAAGCGGGAAACGCGCAGCAGACTCCGTTTGACATGGAGCGCTGGCAGTCAAAAATGTGGCGTATGCTGGTGCGCCGCGAGCCGGATCACCCCGCGTCACTGCATCATCGAGCCGTAACCGCACTTCAGGACGGAGTGGGAGTCGAACGTCTGCCTGACCGCATTGTGGTCTTTGCCATCAACAATATGGCGCCGCAGCTGATCAGTTTTATTGATGCATTGTCGGTGCATACCGATGTGCATCTGTTTCATCTCAATCCCAGTGTAAATTACTGGGGGGATGCACAAAGCGACCGCAGTCGGGCAAAAGCACTGCGAGAGCAAGGGATTGAGTCCTGGCTTGAGCAGGAGCAGGGCAATCCGTTTCTTGGCAACCTTGGGCAGCAGGGCAGGGACTTTTTTAATCTGCTAACCGCCCTCGATACGTTTGAGGTCAGTGCGTTTGATGTACCGGAACCGGCTACCGACCAGCAATCTGTATCGCTTTTGTCACACCTGCAGGCAGACATTCTCGCTGCACGCGCGCCGTCGCCGCTGACAGTTACCAAAGACGATACCAGTATTGAGGTTGTCAGTACGCATAATGGCTTAAGGGAAGTGCAGCTGCTGCATGACAACTTACTGGCCTGGCTCAACGCTGAGCCAACACGCCGTCCCTCGGACATAGTGGTTATGTGTCCGGCCATCGAAAAATATGCGCCGCTGATTGATGCTGTTTTCCACCGGGTCGGTACCGCCTCCCCGGTCACGGCCGTGCCGCCGCGGATTCCATGCTCGATTGCCGATCGTAGCCCTCTTGACGCACAGCCAATGGTGGCTGCCTTTATCAGTTTACTTTCTCTGCCAGACAGCCGCTTCGGCGTGGTTGAGATCCTCGATTACCTTCGCCTGGATGCTATGCAGCGCCGATTCTCGCTATCGCCTGAAGATGTTGAACTGATGACCTTCTGGCTGGAGCAGGCGCATGTGCACTGGGGGCTTGACGGTGAGCACAAGCGTCGAATCAGTGACGGTGCCACCGCACATGAAACGTTTAGCTGGTGGTGGGGATTACGTCGACTGCTTATTGGCATGGTTTGCCGTGATGAAGCCGTTATTGACCAGGGGTTACTTACAGTACCGCATGTGGAAGGACAAAATACGCTGATACTTGGCAAGCTGATTTGGGTAATCGATACGTTAAGTCATCACGCCGCGCAATTAGCGGTCGCGAAAACACCTGAGCAATGGCACGACTATCTGATTTCATTGCAGCAAGCCTGCTTTGCTCCTGATCCAGAACAAACCGATACGTGGGAGAGCTTAAGCAACGCGACAGCGCAGCTGCATGCCCATTGTGATGAAGCGGGTTATCAGTCAACCCTGTCGCTGGCACAGGTTCGCGATGTTCTGCTAAGACAGTTTTCGTCGCCGGATGCAGGCAATCACTTTATGACCGGCCAGGTGACGTTCTGTTCGATGTTGCCGATGCGAAGTATTCCGTTTCGCAAAGTATGTGTGCTGGGCCTGAACGACGGTGAATTTCCCCGCCAGTCGGTGCCCATGAGCATCGACTTGATGGCGCAGAGCGGCCACAGACTGGGCGATCGCTCCCGTCGCCTGGAAGATCGCTATTTGTTTCTGGAAGCGCTGATTTCGGCCCGAGAGAGCCTCTATCTCAGCTATCAGGGTAACAGTGATAAAGACAACAGTGAGCGTCAGCCATCGCTGGTGTTACGCGAATTTTTGCATACGCTGTCTGAACATTATCAGGTACCAATAGACACGCTGCGCACAAATGCTGCGCTGCATCCGTTCAGTCAAGCCAGTTTTACTGCTGCGAATGCCAGCTTTGAACAGGGCTGGTTCAGGTTGTTCCAGGCTATCAGCCAGAATCGTCAGGCCCAGCAAACGCCCTCATTGCCGGTGGTAGATCCCGAGGTGGACGATGTCATGCTCGTGGAGCAAGCCGCGCGATGGCTTGAGCATCCGCTAAAGGTGTTTGCGAACCGTGTCTTGGGTATATATCTTGAGCAAGCTGAAATGGCGCTTGAGAATACCGAACCATTTTCTGAGCCAAAATTAACCCGCTATCAACTCCTTGAGGCGCTGTCTGAACACACTACCAGCGAGAGTGATAAACAGGCCCTGCTTGAGCGCGCCCGGCTTAGCGGTAACTTGCCGCTGACACCACTCACCGATCAGTTACTGGATGACTGGCAGGCGGCTGCCGATGATCTGAAGCAGGCAGTAGGCATGCATAACGCTCAACCACTTGAACTATCCTGGCAAGGCAAGCAACTGACCTTTACGACCAGTGTGTTTGAGGGGACGGATGCTTTTGTGCTGAGTCATGTAGGGGCACAAAACACACGTCGACAGCTCGGTCAGTACCTGACGGCGCTTTGTCTGGCGGTAAATGATCACGAACGCCCGCTCCATTGTTACTATGCGCGTTGGTCGAAAGGCCAGCATGAAATCCGGCAGGCGGTCTGGCACCGGTTTACCCGTGATGAGGCGCAGCGTATCTTGCAGGCGCTGGAAGCGCTGGTGTTAAGCTGCATGCGTTCTCCTACCGCCGCCTTTACGTCCTTGGTGGTCAAACTGGCCAAAGCTGCAGGAGATGCCTCCCTGACCGATGCTGCCGCAACGACCCCGGTACAAAATGCGTTTAATGACTGGTTGCTGGCCGAGTCGCCTTTCGCCGGCAGCATGGACAGTGACACCTATCTTCGGTGGTTCTTCCCGGAAGGTTTAACGTTACATGATGTGCCCCTGGCGATGCTGGATGGCGCATTGCGACCGCTGGCATCAGCAGTTAAGGATAAAAAGCGATGAGTCAGGCAGAAAATCTCAATGTTGCTTCATTGCCCCTGTGGGGACGGCATCTGATCGAGGCCAGTGCCGGCACAGGAAAAACGTTCAACATTACCCGGCTGTATTTACGTTTAATGCTCGAAAAGTCTCTGAATGTTCAGCAAATACTGGTCATGACGTTTACTAAAGCTGCCACCGAGGAGATCCGTGGCAGGCTGGCGGCGACGTTGGAAGAGGCGGTGGACTACTGGCAGACAAAGATAGCCGGTGGCGTACCGAAAAGTGATGACCCGGTTTATCGTGCGCTGTTTGCAGCCGGCGACCCGGCCGCTTCACTGACCCGGCTAAAAGCGGCGCAACTGGAGATGGACGAAGCGGCGGTCTATACCATTCACGGGTTTTGTCAGCAGGTGCTCAGTCTGCTGTCTTTCGAATCCGGTTCCGCCATGCAACTGACGCTGGAAACGGATACTTCTGAACTGTACCGGCAGGCCGCAGAGGACTGGGTGCGTAAAATTTCCCACGACGCAGCCGCGTATACAATGCTGGCCGAATATGGCTGGCACATCCCATCACAGTTACTCGATACCTTTAGCAGTGCTATACGCGGTGGGCTGATCCCAAGTGTGCCGGACAAGACAACGCTTACAACCGATGCAGATAAGCGCCTCGAGACGCTCGCAAACGCTGCCAGGCCGCGCTTTGTAGAGGTACGAAGTGCACTGCTTGAACGTGAAGGCTACATTCTCGACACTCTGGTAAACGGCCACAAGGATGAGGCGAAGCGTACCGAGGAATGGGCCAGCCTGGTTAATTTTCTGTCCCAAGGCGATATCGCGTCGCCGCCAGCCGGGGCAAAGCAATTTATTAACGGTAACCGTTATCGCGGTAAAGACGAGCTGAAAGCGCTTTTTGCGCCACTCAAAGCGTTGTTTGACGATATCGGTAAGCTACACACCAAGCACCAGAAATCGACCTCTGAAGCGCTGGAACAGGCACCGGTCATGACACTGATTGCCGATGCGTTTGTTTATATTCGCGAGCATGTCAATAGCCAGAAACAGCAGCGTAATCTGATTGACTTTGACGATCTTATACGCCGTCTCGCAAATGAGGCTACCAAGCCCGACTCGGTAATTGCCGATACGCTGCGCACGCGCTTCCCGGCGGCCCTGATTGATGAGTTTCAGGATACCGACGCTGCACAGTACGCTATCGTCGATGCGGTCTATCCCAAGGCCGATAGCGATCACGTATTAATGATGATTGGCGATCCCAAGCAGGCCATTTACGGATTCCGTGGCGGTGATATCTTTACGTATCTGAAGGCGGGGAGAGAAGCTGACCATCGCTGGGTGATGGACACCAACTGGCGATCAGTTGCCGGGATGGTGTCGGCCTATAACAGACTGTTCCACGGTGCGCCTGTCAGCGAACCTGCGCGCGATGTATTCGGCTTTGGCATTGATTACCAGCAGGTAAACTCGACACCTGCCGCCAAGGCTGCAGCTTTCCCGCTAAAAGATCCGCAAACGCAGCGGTCGGCGCTCACATACCTGCAACTGCTGACCGAAGACGATGTAAACAAGGCGCAGTTGCAACAGCCCATCAGCAACTGGGTGGGCCAGGAAATTCATCGCCTGCTGCGGGAGGCCCAGCTGGGGGACCGGGCTGTTCAGCCATCTGACATTGCCATACTGGTGCGTAGTAGCGGTGAAGCTGCCATCATGCAGCGGGCATTGCAAAACGTTGGCCTGGGCGCCGTATTTCTGAGTAATAAACGAAGTCTGTTTGCGTCCGCCCAGGCGCAGGATGTTTACCGACTGCTGGAAGGGATCTGGCATGCCGATTCAACCTCGACATTGTCGGCCTGCCTGGCCAGCCCCTTGCTTGGGTTCTCGCACCAGCAAATCGTCGATTTATTGCATCAGGATGATGATGCACTGTGGGACGAGCTGATGGAGCTGATGGCGCTTCTGCGACAAATGTGGCTTCAGCGAGGCTGCATGAGTGTGATCCTCTACCTCATGCAAAAGCACTATCAGCCAGGCAGCAAAGAACCCGAACGGGAATTAACGAACTACCTGCATCTGGCAGAGGTACTGGGGCGCGAAGCAGCCACTCATGCCCGCGCCGACCAGTTGCTGTTATGGCTGCACCGCCAGTTGGCCAGTCCGGAGCAGGGCGACGAACTCATACAGCGACTGGAAAGTGACGATACCCTCATACAAATCGTCACTCAGCACGGGTCCAAGGGGCTGGAGTACCCCATCGTGTTTATACCGTTTGGCAACGACTACCGCGATCCCGCCAAAGCAGGTAATCAGACAGCTCATCAGTTTCAGTACTATGACGACGAACAGGGCACGCTGGTACTGCAGTTGGGACGCAGTTTCGATGCCATCGACAAAGTACAGGCAGAGGGTGAGGCAGAGGCGATGCGTTTGCTCTATGTGGCGGTAACCCGTGCAGCACACAGGTGCTATATTGGCGTTGCGCCGTTTAGCGAACATCAGAAAAGTCCGCTGGCCAAAGCGCTCGGCTATACCGGCACTGATCAACAGGCACTGAGCGAAGGGATAGATCGTGTTGTTGAGGAAGCTGGCGAGCACACGTCGGTGGTAAGAGTGTATCATTGCGATGCCACGGTTCGCGGCCGCATTACCCCCAGTAAGACGGTGCAGCCCGCTGTGAGGGATTTCACCGGTTCGGTGGAAGATGCATGGCGCCTGTATTCATTTTCTATGCTGGCCCGTCAGCAAAGTGTGGTGATACAAACAATGCGGGACGCCGAAATGTCAGATAGCGTGACGGCACTTACAGAGCTTCCGCAAGGATCTGAAAACGCAGACTTCCCGTTTACGTTCGAAAAAGGTGCCCGGGCCGGGAACCTGCTTCACGACATTCTTGAGCATGCCGACTTCAGCCAACCTGACTGGCAGAGTGCTGCAGCCGTTCCAGCTGCGCGCTTCGGTCTGGCGGATGACGACGCTGAACCGCTGTTTAATTGGTTGGATACCGTGCTGGCAACGCCGCTGAACGACAATGGCAGTCTTTCTCTTGGCGCACTGCCGATGTCATCAACGTTGCGGGAAGCCGAATTTTATTTTCCCGTCGATAACCTCAAAGTTGCTCAGCTGAACAGGCTGCTCGCCATCCACCGCAAGGCGTTATCTTCACTGTGCGAGCCTGAACCTGTGGCCGAGGTTGGCCGTCGGGAGCTCGATGGTATGATGCATGGTTTTATTGATCTGATCTTTGAGGCAGAGGGGCGCTTTTACGTCGCTGATTATAAATCCACGTGGTTGGGCTACACCTACAACGATTACCAGCCAGGTACCCTGTGCCAGAACAATCAGCATCATCTCTATGACTTACAGTACCTGATTTATGCACTGGCATTACACCGGTATCTGCAACAGTCGTTGACTGACTACGATCCAGGCCGGCATTTCGGAGGGGTATATTACCTGTACCTACGCGGCATGAAAGGGGCTGAAGGGAACGGCGAAGGCGTATTTTATTCCGCCATTTCACCTGAGTTGTTAGACGCATTGGACGGTTTGTTTGACAACCGTGAAAGCCTTGCCGGGGAACATGTATGAGTATCGCTAACACACGACTCCTTGCCGGGGCAGAGGCCATTGATGTGTATTTCGCCAGCGCCTTTGCGGTGGATGAGTTTGAGGATGAGCACGCATCTGTGTGGCACAATGTGTTGATTACCCTCTCTGTCTACTTGCGTCAGGGCCACACCTGTCTGTCACTGGCGGAAATTGCCACGCGTCAGCCACCCTGGGCAGCAGATCCCGATACATTACACTTTCCGTCCTTAAGTGAGCTTGATGCGATTGCCCGCCAGGCGTTGTCGGCACAGAAAAGTGCCCAGGCCCTCGTGTATGAGCGCGGTCTGCTTTATAGCCAGCGCTATTACACCTTCGAGCTGGATGTTATCAATGCACTGCGCCTGCGCAATGCGCCTGTTGATATTGATGAACACGCACTGGCGCGTTGTCACGCACTCTGGCCTGCACTGTTTGATTCCGGCCAGCATAGCGAACAGGACTGGCAACAGGTCGCGGTGGCAGGGGCTCTGAGCAAACGCTTTTGTATTATCAATGGCGGGCCCGGCACCGGTAAAACCTACACGGTTACCCGCCTGATGCTGGCATTACAGGCAATGAGTGAGACGCCGCTTGCGATTCAAATGGCAGCACCTACCGGTAAGGCGGCGCAACGGTTAAAAGAGTCGGTAGCCAGCGCGCTGACGACATTAAACGGCAAGGTGGACGCTGCGTTGCTCCGTCAAATCCCCGATGAAGCAAAGACCATTCACCGGCTGTTGGGGGTCAGTCAGTTTGGTATAGATACCCGCTATAACGCTGAGAATCCGCTGGATGTCGACGTGCTTATCGTGGATGAAGCCTCAATGGTCGATTTGGCGCTGATGGCCCGTCTGCTGCGCGCCTTACCTGAGCATACCAGGCTTTATCTGGTCGGGGATGCCGATCAGTTGCCGGCGGTAGAGTCAGGCAATGTGCTGGACGCACTTATACATGCAGAGCCCTACGATCCAGCCGATAGCGATGCCGTGCACCCTGACGTGCGAGCCGTTATTGCTAAGTTGTGCCCGCATTTGCCATTGCTGAGCGCAAATCCCAGCGCCTTGCCCTGGGTTCATACCCTGAAAGTCAGTCAACGCTTTGGCGGTGAACTGGCAACTGTCTCTGGCGCAATACGTAAAGGTGATAGTGGCAATGCATGGCAATTACTGACTCATGCTGACAGTCCGCCAACCTCCTTTCCCGACGCTACGGTGAGCTGTGCACCGCTGCCGGCGTCCGTCACAGCGCTGTCGGCACTTGCCAGACGTAGTATGCAGGAGATTATGGATGCCGGCTCTCCAGAGCAGGCGCTCAACGCAATAAACCAGTGCCGCTGGCTTACACCTGTCAAAAAAGGTCCCTTCGGTGTTGGGCAACTCAATACATTGCTTGAGTCGGTGGTAAGCAGCACGATGTCGCTCCGGGTTGGGCCGCACTACCAGGGCCGCGCGATCATGATCACGCGCAATCACTACGCGCAGAAGCTGTTTAACGGTGACGTAGGCGTTGTCTGGCCGGACAGCCGGGGGCAGCTAAAGGCCTGGTTTGAAAATCCCGACGGTGGGGTGCGCATGCTTAATTTGTCGCGGTTACCCAATGTGGATACTGCATTTGCTATGACGATTCATAAGTCGCAAGGCTCAGAGTTTTCCCGAGTGATTATGGTGCTCAGTGCCAATGACAATGAACAGGCGGCCGGGTTGTACCACCGCGGACTGTTATATACCGGCCTGACCCGCGCTAAGAAACAATGTCTCATCCTTTCAGATAAGGTGACATTCAGCGCCATGGTCCGTCGTCGTGACAGCCGTTTCTCCGGACTGCGACAGCGGGTTCATGCCCTGTCACTTGCGTCTGAAAACACCCGGTGAGGTGCACCTGCGCTCAGCCGGATGGACGAACGAAGAAAAGGCCGTAACGCAAAAGCGTGTCCGGTGTGTCGCCGATGACATAAACTGACAGTGGCGCGAGACTGCGAAAGCAACCGTCTTCTGCGTCAAACAGTGAGGCGATGGAAGTGGTACAGCGCTGGTGGTCGGGGTAGTAAGAAACCATACGGATAAGATCCCGCCAGTTGTGACTGGCCCAGCCAAGCACGTCGCCAGGCTGAAGTGAAAGTTCTTTTCTGGCCGGCAGCGCTGACGACAACGTAAACTGGCAGCCAAATACGGGCCGCTCTGCGATGGCAACTTTTACACCGTTGCAAACCTCGACGCGAAAGACTCTGCCGCTTTTCAACGGACCATTACTCCTATTGTCAGGCTTCAGGAAAACATAAAGTGCAGTTACATCATACAAGGTTGCAGCAATGCTGCGTTGACACAGATCAAGCAGACTTCCTTGCGTATAACGCTTTTCTTTATGCCGGCTATTGGGTAGCGTAGAGAGAGGATTCCGCTTATCCCGTATAATCATAATAAGGACACTTTCATGCGACACAGTCTTTGGCTACTGCTTTTGCTTGCTTCCTCGGTCTGGGCAGAGCTCCCGACAATTTCCACATTTACCGAGACCATGGTCAAGAAAGAGGGCTTTGTTACCTTCTATTACGATGCGCAGTCAGACCGGGTTTATCTGCAACTCGACGAGACCGGCAAGCCAATGCTGTTTCAAAGCAGCATGCCTTACGGAGTGGGCTCCAATGACATTGGTCTTGATCGTGGTCAACTGGGAGACACCCGACTGATCAGTTTTGAACGCTTCGGTAACAAGCTGATGCTGACACAGCAAAATACAACCTACAGGGCGGATACCGATAACCTGGCAGAGCAACAAAGTCTGGATGAAGCTTTTGCTGATTCGGTGATTGCCGGCTTTGAAATTGTGGCAAATACTGATACGCAAGTGCTTATCAATTACACCGACTTCTTGTTCAGCGATATTCATGGTATCGCACAGCGCTTAAGCAACACTGAGCAGGGTACTTACAGTGCTGATGCGTCACGCAGTGGTGTGTTTCTGCCGCGCTCAAAAGCCTTTGAGAAAAACACCGAACTGGAGGCCATGGTAACCTTCAGTGGCAGCGACCCGGGTGAATATGTCCGTCAGGTCACCCCGGAACCGCAGGCGCTGACCGTACACCTGCATCATTCTTTCATTGCGCTGCCTGAACCGGGATTTGAAAAGCGCCGCTTTCATCCGTATTCCGGCTATTGGAAGTTTCGTTACTTTGACTATGCGACGGCCATCGATGCTGACACCGAACAACGCTATATCATGCGTCATCGTCTGAATAAAACGTCTGTTTCAGCGCCTAACAGCGAGCCGGTTGAGCCAATCGTTTATTATCTGGATCCGGGGATCCCTGAGCCGGTATTCAGTGCGCTTAAAGACGGCGCAAGCTGGTGGAACCAGGCATTTTCGGAGATTGGCTATGAGAATGCATTTCAGGTAAAGGTGCTGCCAGACGGTGCTGATCCGATGGACGTCAGGTATAACGTTATCCAATGGGTGCACCGCGCGACCCGTGGCTGGTCCTATGGCTCGTCAGTTATTGATCCGCGAACCGGTGAAATTATTAAAGGCCATGTCACGCTGGGCTCATTGCGGGTCCGCCAGGACTACCTTATTGCCCTGGGCTTAACCAGCCCATTCGCCGACGGAAGTACCGGCACCCAGGCCCAGAAAGACATGGCGCTTGCGCGTATTCGCCAGCTTTCGGCCCATGAGGTTGGACACACACTGGGTATAGCCCACAACTTTGCGGCCAGCGAAAATGGCCGCGCCTCAGTGATGGATTATCCGCACCCGAAGCTGGGTATAGAAAACGGTGAAATTGTTCTTAACGACGCGTACGACTCAGGAATGGGCGCCTGGGATAAACATGCTATTGCATATGGCTATCAGCAGTTTGAAAGTGAAGCCGCCGAGCAAGAGGGGCTGGCAAAAATTATCGCTCGTGCCCGTCAGCAGCAGCTGCGCTTTAAAACTGACACTGACACGCGGGCCGCACACCATGCATCGGCAAGCGGTCATATGTGGGATAACGGGCGTGATCCGCTTGATGAATTCAGTCACTTAAGCGATGTAAGACAGCTTGCATTGCAAAACCTCGGACTTAATACGCTCGCCGACGGCAGTGCACTATCATCGCTTGAAGATGCATTGGTACCTGTTTACCTGTTGCACCGGTATCAGCTAGAAGCTGTCGCCAAGCAAATTGGCGGGGTGAATTACGCATACGAACAAAAAGGTGACTACGCCGCCCCCCGCGGCCAGGCTTCTGTCAGTGCTGACCGTCAGCAGCGGGCCATGCAGCAGATGATAAACGCAACAACACCGGGCTATCTGGCATTGCCAGATACCTTGTTATCGCTCATCCCCCCTACGGCCTTCGGGCAGGACGTCACCCGCGAACACTTTAACGGGCGTATGAGCCGCCTGCTGGATCCGGTTACCATGGCAGAATCTGCTGCCGCCCACGCGTTATCACTGTTGCTTATGCCTGAACGGCTAAACCGCCTGCAATGGCAAAGTGATAATGTGCCTGAGCTCCCCGATGTTGGCCAGCTTGCCCGCGCACTGATGAATACGCACTGGTATCGTAGTTCGGGCGAGGGGGCACTTTCCCGTCGTCTGCGACTGGTGACTCTGTCGATGCTGATCCAGGCGGCCGGGAATGAAGCGTTGGCGCCGGAGGTCGCTCTGACACTGATGACGGAACTGCATCAGTTTGCACAATGGCTGGATGACAATAGAGAGGTAGCCGGGCATAGGGTGCTCGCTACGTGGCTGGATCAGTACTTTGAAACCGGTGAATGGAAGGGCGAGTTTGCGATTAAGCCTCTGCCACCGGGATCGCCCATCTAATAATTGTGACGGTTGTCCGGGTAATGATAAACGTGCCCGGACAATGTCACCGCGTTTCGCACAGGTTACAGGTTTTTGCGCGGGGCACTGTGTAGGTTTGCCATACATGGTGCAGGGCATCGAAACACAACAGTTTTCCGTACGGAATATCACCGGCCCCGGTAATAATTTGCATCGCCAGCATAGCCTGATAAGTGCCAATGACTGATGCCACTGGCGAAAAAATGCCCGCCTCGGTGCAGCTCAGCTCGGGCTCGGCGAACAGCGCTCCCAGACAGCCATAACAGGGCGCCTGGGATGGATGCCCCACGAATATCTGACCTTCAAAACGAATCGCGGCGCCGCTTACCAGGGCTATGGAGTGGGTAACACACGCGTGATTGACGGCTATTCGCGCCGCTTTGTTATCGGTGCAGTCCAGCACTATGTCATGGCTACCGAGTAATAGTCCGGCATTATTCTTATCGACGCTGGTAGCGTGGGGAGTAATGCTACAGGATGGGTTCAGACGCTTCAGGGCGGCGTGTGCGGCATTTACTTTGGCGATATCGACGTCGCCATCAGTAAACAGCGTTTGTCTGGGCAGATTGGTGGCATCCACCGTGTCATTGTCGATAAGCGTGACTTGGCCGACGCCACTGGCAACCAGCGATGTGATCGCCGCATTCCCCAGGCCGCCGACACCTATTACCGCAACCCTGGCCGCAGCAAGGCGTTCCTGTCCGTCCAGGTCGATCTGCGGGAGCACGACCTGACGGTTGTAGCGCATCATTTGTGAATGTGACAGCGGGGACAGTTTCAACCTGCGCTCCTTGATTTCTCGCCTGTCATCCCAATCTTTAAGGGCATTGACAGGCTTGTGAATATCGGTACTTTAGCAAAGTAAGCCAATGTTTCGCATCTGATTTTAGGAATTTCTATGAGTGAAGTAAGTGTCCCGCTGGGCATTGCCGTATTAACTGTTTCTGACTCGCGGACGCCGGATACCGACAAGTCCGGAGATTATCTTGCTGATGCACTTACGTCGGCGGGACACACACTCATTGATCGTAAAATCGTTAAAGACAATATCTATCAACAACGTGCGGTGGTATCCGGGTGGATTGCCGATGCGAAAGTAAACGCCGTACTGGTCACCGGGGGCACCGGCTTTACTAATCGCGACGCCACCCCCGAGGGCCTAAGCGTGTTGTTCGATAAGCAGGTAGATGGGTTTGGTGAACTTTTTCGTTACTTAAGTTACCAAGAGATAGGCACCGCGACCATTCAGTCACGAGCAGTGGCGGGGTTTGCGAACCGCACAGTGATATTTTGTTTACCGGGTTCGACCGGTGCCTGTAAGACAGGCTGGACGCAGATTATCGCCAGTCAGCTTGATGCAGAGTTTCGCCCCTGTAATTTTGTGGCGCACCTGACAGGGGAAAAAGCCTGATGGCAACCTTCAGTCATATTGACGCTCAGGGCAATGCCAACATGGTGGACGTCAGTGACAAAGACGTCACGGTGCGCGAGGCCACGGCCGAGGGCTTTTTAGCCGCGTCAGCCGAGGTGCTGTCTAAAATCAGTGAAGGCCGCATCGCCAAAGGCGATGTATTTGCCGTCGCCAGAGTGGCAGGTATTCAGGGCGCAAAACGCTGCGCCGAACTGATTCCTTTATGTCACCCTCTGGCACTGTCGAAGGTGGATATTGATTTTCACGTTGATGCGACAAACCATCGTATTGGTGTCCGGTGTTACTGCAAACTGGCAGGTAAAACCGGTGTGGAAATGGAAGCGTTAACCGGCGTGAATATTGCGCTGCTGACGCTCTTTGATATGTGCAAAGCCATCGATCCCGGCATGCGTATTGAGCATGTGCGGGTAGTAGAGAAAAAAGGCGGCAAAGGCGGACACTGGCAATCTAACTAAGAGGAGATCTGAATGCAGGTAACCGTAAAAAGTTTTGCTCAAATTCGCGAAGTCATGGGTGAGGACGATATTACTGTATCACTGGATGACGGGGCCAATATGGAAACGTTGCGCGACACCCTGAAACAACATGATGAAAAATGGCAGGATGTATTTTCCGATCCTGTATTAATGGCGTGTAACCAATCCATTGTAACGCCCTCCCACACCCTGAGCGATAACGACGAAGTGGCAATCTTTCCGCCCGTCACCGGCGGCTAAATGTTTACCGACATCTGTCGCAGCGACTTTTCCCAACAGGTCCTGTACGACCGGCTGCGACAGCAGGCGCCGGCAGGTGAGGCTGGCGCCATAGTTACCTTCACTGGCCTGGTACGCGATTTCAATAATGACGGTGAAATAGACGGCATTGAGCTTGAACATTACCCCGGTATGACTGAACGGGTGCTGGAGCAGTTGGCGTCAAACGCCAAAGCACGTTTTGGTCTGGGCAGTGTGGGTATTGTGCACCGCATTGGACGTATTCTGAATCATGAGCAAATCGTCTGGGTAGGCTGCGCTGCGCCACACCGTCAGCATGCGTTCGACGGGGCGGGGTTTATCATGGACATGCTCAAGCAGTCTGTGCCGCTATGGAAAAAAGAAATTATCAACGGTGAAGGGAAGTGGGTGGCCGCCAAGCAAAGTGATGAGATGGCAGCCATGCAATGGATACAAAAAGAAAATGAGTAGTCGATTTGGGCTTATTGTCATCGCGTTTTTTTGTTTAACGCCAGTGGTTGGTGCCGAGACGCTGCGGGTAGCGGTCGCCGCGAACTTCGCCAGTGCACTTGAACAGCTCAGCGCTGACTATGAGACGAAAACCGGCACACAGCTTTCCATAACCCGGGCGTCCAGTGGTACCCTGTATGCGCAGATCAACCATGGCGCCACCATCGATGTATTTTTATCCGCCGACGCCCGTCGCCCCGAGCAACTGATTGAGGACGGACGGGTGATAGCTGAAGATGTTCACATCTACGCGACAGGCCGGCTGGGCTATATTCAGCGCTCTCAGCCCAAAGCCGATATTAACACCCTAAAAACGTTCGCGTTGTCACCCGCTACGCGAGTTGCCATTGCTAACCCCAAACTTGCCCCTTACGGCGTAGCCGCCAAACAGGCGTTGACGTCTCTGGTGCTATGGCAACATGTCAGCGGATCGCTGGTGTACGGCAATAACGTACAGCAAACTTATCAGTTTTTTACGTCGGGAAATGTGGATCATGCGCTTACAGCCTGGTCGCTGATAAAGAACCAGCCCGGGGCCGTACTGCTGCCCGCAGGGTTACATCAGCCCATAGTGCAGAAACTGGCGGTGACCGCAACGGGTGAACAAAAGCCGGTCGCACAGAGGTTTGTCGACTATCTGCTAGCTGATGAAACGCAGCGGAAACTTAAACAGTGGGGCTATGAGCCTGTCGGCGCTACGCCATGAGCGACGATCTGAACGCCGTGTGGCTGACGATCAGGCTTGCGGTCGTGACCAGCATTATTTTAATGATCATCGCCATTCCGCTTGCCTGGTGGCTGGCGAACTGGCGGCATCCTGCCAAACCGGTTGTACAGGCAGTGATAGCACTGCCATTGGTGCTGCCTCCGACGGTCCTGGGGTTTTATCTGCTATTGGCGTTTTCACCACAAAGCTGGTTGGGCGGGAGCTGGCAGGCAGTCACTGGTGCCCCCCTGGCGTTCTCATTTTCCGCACTGGTTATCGGCTCGGTGATTTACTCGTTGCCCTTTGCCGTTCAGCCTTTGTATGCGGGGTTTATACAGCTGAATCGCCAGTACCTTGAAACCGCGCGAATGCTGGGACTGTCACGCACCGCTCGCCTGTTCCGGGTTATATTACCGATGACCCGGCCGCAGATTATTACCGCAGTCGGGCTGGCTTTTGCCCATACCCTGGGGGAATTTGGTGTGGTGTTAATGATAGGCGGAAATATACCCGGCGAAACCCAGGTGCTGTCCATTGCCCTGTATGATCATGTTGAGTCGCTGGAATATGGTAAGGCACATCAGCTTGCCATAGGTCTGTTGCTGTTTTCACTCATCCTGATGAGTTTACTGTACCGGCTAAACCGAAAAGGAAAGGAAAGTTGGAATTCGACGTCAGGTTAAACGCCGCTCACCGCCCTGCGTTAAATGCCAAAGCAAGCTTTACTGAGGCCCCAACACTGATTGGCGTAACCGGTAAGTCCGGTGCCGGAAAAACCACCTTGCTGCGCGCATTGGCTGGTCTGGAAGAGGAGGCCAGCGTAAGTGCAGACTGGCAGTGCGGCCTATCACCACGGGTGATGATGGTATTTCGCGAACCCTGTTTATTTGCACACCTCAATGCCGGCGAAAACATTGCGCTGGCGGTGAAACATAGTTCGCAGCCACATACCGGCACACACACCTTTGCCCAGTTATGCCGCTGTGAGGCATTGCTCGATCGCCAGCCTGAGGCACTCTCCGCCGGTGAGGCCCAGCGAGTGGCGCTTGCCAGGGCTATGGCCAATCAGCCTGATATCCTGTTAATTGATGAAGGTATGGGGGCTATCGATACCACCACACGCCGGGCTATTCTCAGTGATATTAAACACTACGCGACGGCAAAGCAGATGCGGCTCGTGATTGTGTCCCACGATTTGGATGATTTAGCCCTGTTTGCCGACCAGCTTGTCCTTATTAAAGATGGCGAGCTGGTGGCCGCAGGGGCCGTACAGGATGTTCTGTCGCAGTATGCCGGGGAAAGCGGCCAGACAGATTACTTGTCTTTACTGGAGGGGAAGGCGCTCGAGCCGGATCCGCGCTACCCGTACCACCGGTTTGAGTGTGAAGGGCAGACGTTGTATGCGCACAAGCGCGCCGCACAGGGTAAAACTGTGCGCCTGGTCGTCAATGCCCGTCAGATCAGTCTGGATACGGTAGCCGGGCATCAATCCACACAGGTAAATGCATTGGTGTGTACGATACATGAGGTGGTAGCCATCAGCGCAGCAGAGCTAAAGGTGACACTCAAACGTGGTGAAACCACACTGTATGCAATTATCAGCCAGTTGTCCCGGGATCGGTTAAACCTGCGGGTCGGTGATAAGGTTACAGCGCGCTTTAAGCTCTGTTAGTCATGGCAGTGGCTACTTTTTTCTGCGAGACAGCCGTGCACGTGATTATTGAAGATGCGATCCCTGTCGGTACTAAAAGTGTATCAGGACGTAGACGACAGTAGGCGCAGTGCGAAAGCGGGACTATTAGTTTATTGACCTGATATAAAGGAAAAGTATGAATAAACCCTCTGGTTCGTTTCAGTCAGTGTTATGCATTGATGACGACGATGAGTATAACTTTCTGACTCAGGAAGCGTTTTATGACTACCAGTACAAAGGCGAGCTGACATTTTTTACCAGCGGCGAAGAAGCGATGAAGCACCTTGAGCAGGCTGATGCAATGCCGGACTTTATCATTCTGGATATCAATATGCCTTCCATGAACGGCTGGGATTTTCTTGACGAATTTGAATCAAAAGCGCTCAGGAATGCAGAAAAAATACATATTTTTATGCACTCATCTTCGGTGTTTGATTCTGACAGGGAGCGTGCTTCCACCTATAAGAGCGTGAGGGGATTTATTGCCAAGCCAATCCTGCAGGAAGATATTGAGATGATTGCGCGTGAATACTTTTCGTCATAGCTCGTTATACAGCGTATTCGGTGTGTCAGGGCTTAAACCACGGCGTCTTCCCGGGGTACTCAGGGCGCAAATTCGCGGATGTGCCTTCATGTAAGGAATGCGTCAAAGAAATGAATTGATTCATACGAAGCTATAAGTCATAAAACTTGGTATTGGTCTGCGCCGCCAGGCTTGTGCCAGTAAAGCAGAGAGACCTGGTCTTTTGTTCGTGACGATAGTGTTTTCTTAATGGGTGCCTGGTCCTACAACGCTGGTTAAGGCAGCAGTCACAACCAGCAATAGTATAGCGACAACAATTTCCAGATTAATAGAACGTTCAAGTTGCTCTGCATCGCTGCGTTGGGCAAGCGCAGGTACAAGGCGATATTTATGTCTTGCAGCAAGTAACAGCAATAGGCCTGCCAGTACTAACTTGCTTAATAACGTCAGGCCGTAATCTGAGGTGAACAGCTGATCCCAG
>CAZDUT010000011.1:0-28701 GCA_964508695.1 uncultured Alteromonas sp. | reverse complement strand
CAGGCGGCAATCTGGCGGAAAATATTGAGAACCTGTCTGTGCTCATTCGTCAGCGGTTTAAGTTCAGGCGTAAGGTGAAAACGCTGTCCGCCGAAGGGCGAACCAGCGCCTGGATCCTGGTGTTGCTGCCCTTCGCCCTGTTTGCCGTGCTGTATATCACCTCACCGTCCTATATCAGCGAGTTATTCACCACGCCCAGTGGACATGAATTACTTAAATGGGGGCTTATCGGCATGATCGCGGGCACATTCTGGATTAAGAAACTGTTAGAGCTGGAGGTATAGTGATGGAATATCTGCGAGGTTTGCTGTACTCCCTGACCAGTAATGAGCAAACGGTCACTTATGCGGTCCTGGCCATCGCCTTGATGGCCGGACTAATGATGGCCATGGCGCTGTTTTATCTGGTGACCGGAACGTATTCACCGATCCGGCGCCAGATTCAGCGCATGCGAGTCTCCGCCGCCGGCAGTCCGGAAGAAGCCAATTACCGGCGACATCTTGAAAGTACACTGACGCGGGTAGGCGGCAGTTCGCTGTTTCATCAGGCACTTAAGAAGGATCAGGAAACCCGTAAACTGCTTATTCACGCCGGCTTCCACTCTGAAAACGCCTTAAAGATCTATTATGCCGTTCGGCTGCTCTCGCTGCTTATCGGTGTGGGGTTGGCGTCATTGGTGATGAAGCTGTTTCCTGAGCTCAGTACGATGGTGTCGGTGTATGTGATCCTGCTGATGGTCGGAGGCTTTTTTATTCTTCCCGGCCTGTTGCTTACCCGCCTTGCCAAAAGCCGTATGCGTAAGCTGCGCAAGTACTTTCCTGATGCGCTGGATTTGCTGGTGGTGTGTTGTGAGTCTGGTCTCGGGCTGTTGGAGTCGTTTCAGCGTGTCAGTAATGAGCTTAAAGCCGTACACCCCTACCTGTCACAGGAATTAGGACTCGTTGTGAAAAAGGTCAAGGTTGGGATCCCGCTGTCCCAGGCGTTGGAGCAGTTTGGCCACCGTACCGGATTGGATGATATCCGGGGGCTCAACTCAGTCATCGTGCAAAGTATTAAACTGGGTACCGGTGTGGCGGAAACCATTCGCGTTTATGCCGATGAATACCGCGATAAACGGTTACAGGCGGCAGAAGAAATGGCGGCAAAAATCGCGGTAAAAATGGTGTTTCCGATGATGGTGTGTATATGGCCATCGTTTTTTATTGTTGCCATAGGGCCGGCAGTATTGAAGGTCATGGAAGTCTGGGATAAAGCCTTTTAAAAGGAAATGATGATGAATAAGGGATACATGCTTGCCGTAAGCATTATGGTATTAATGGGCTGTGAGTCCACTAGCGAGCCTGCCGTGTCAGAGCAGGCATTACTGCCAATGCAACAAATCCGTGAAATGGCCGGGCATTACGAGCGAGCGGGCGAGCACGATAAAGCCCTGGTGTATTATCTTAAGGCACTGGAAAGTGCGCCGGAAGACACAGAATTAACCTATCGGGTTGCCCAGTTGCACAAACGCATGGGAAAGCCGGAGTTCGCGCTGCATATGCTTGAACGTGTGATTGCGGCCGATGCACAACATAGCAAAGCGTTAACCGAGGCGGCGATGCTGTTTTTGGAAAACAAGCAACTGTCAAAAGCGGCGGAGTATTTTTCGCGGGTCACAGTACTTGACCAAAGAAGGCTTTCCGCTGCTGAGTCGGAGGCGGGGGGCTATGCTGGTTTGGATGAGGATTCCCCCGTAGATGCCTACAATGGCCTGGGCGTGGCGTACGACCTGTTAGGACGCTACGACGAGGCGCAGGCAATGTACGAGCTGTGTCTGAAAGTCGCACCCCGCTCACCGATAGTCTTAACCAATAAAGGGTATTCGCATTATTTGTCCGGCTCCTATCAGGCTGCGGTTAATGCTTTTTTGCGGGCGATAGAGAGTGACCCCGGCTACCGGCAAAGCTGGACCAATCTGGGCCTGGTTTATGCGCGCATGGGGCGGTATAACAAAGCGTTTCAAACACTCACCCGGGTGATGAGTGAAGCGCAGGCATACAACGACCTTGGGTATTTTCTTATGCTTGAGCACCGCTACGAAGAGGCCGAATATTTTCTTGAACAGGCGATAGAAATGTCACCCAAATATTACCAGGTTGCCCATGACAACCTTAATGATGTGCGTCACCATCTGGCCAATGAGAATCAGGCTGGCGAAACCCTGATACGCTGACAGCCCGCCGGACTAAAATCATGTCGCAGGATGACGACCGGGTAACATTATTTACCCGGTTGTTGCCGTTTTCCCCCGTATTACTTACAACGCCTTAGTATTAATTTAACTAACATTAAAACTGCGCAGATGTGCTTAACTTTTAGCCAGCAACAGGTATAGTTCGCACGACTTTTGATGAGGTAGCGATAATGCATATCAATACACGGCTTTCTGTGAAGGACATACTGCGTGCTTACAAGGAATTGGTAGGCTTTTTCAAAACGTATCCTATGGCGCTGTTGATGGTTATTGCCGTTTACGGCTTGCTGTCGTTGGTGCCAGATTCATTATTCCCCATAAAAATGGCGGCGTATGCGGTGGCCATTACGCTGGTTACCTGTGTGACCACCGCGCTTTACCGTACCGGTGATTGGCGCCATGTACTGGCGGAACTGAAATTCCAGCAGCGCTTGCTTATTCCATCGCTACTGGTGATCGTCGCGTTAAGTTTATTGGGGTATGCGGTTGCTGAGCAGCTTATGCCGCTGATAGCCGATTCGACCCAGGCGCTGCCGGGTCAGGTATCGCCACTCACAGGCGAGGATCAGGTGTCGGTACTCATCGTTGCCACCCTGGCTACCGGCATTATCTGTATTTCTCAGATTATGCCGTACGTGCTGGCACATTTTTGCCTTGGCCTGTCGCTGAGCAAGCTGCAGGGTGAACGTATCTGGGTTGCACTCATGCTAAACGGCGTCACGCTACTGGCTTTCGTCCCGCTGGCCCTGGCAACACCGCTGCTGATGGTGTTTGGTATGCAGGCTATGGAGGCCATTTTGCTGATTAGTGCCCTTTACTGCTCATTTTTATTGTTCATTGTATTTAATATACAAAAAGCCACGCCGGTGGCGAACCAGACCTTCATTGCTGCGCAGGGGGGCTGTCAGGGCTAATTGGAGTGGCCTGTACACGGTTTCGGCCATGGTTTTTAGCCTGGTAAAGGTTGACGTCGGCAACAGCCACAGCGTTACTTGCGTTGGTTGCCGACTCCGCTTCCATCGTTGCCACGCCGGCACTAATGGTGACGCGTTTAAGCGGCACTGACGCATGGGCGATGGCCGCCGCGTAAATGTCTTCCCTTACCCGTTCAGCGACCTGTAACGCCCCTTCTGCCGGCGTATCGGGTAATACGATTAAAAACTCCTCGCCGCCAAGCCGAATTAACTTATCCAGGGGACGGTTCAGGGATTGACTTGCGGTTATCGCAATTTGCTGTAAACACCGGTCGCCCTGTTGGTGGCCATAATGATCGTTGTATTGCTTAAAATGGTCGATATCAAACAGCACGAACGACACCGGTGACTGGGTGCGCCGGGCGTGTTTCTCAACGGTGGGAATATGCTCTTCGTAGAAATGACGGCTAAAAGCCCCTGTCAACCGGTCAAGGTATAACAACTTTTCCAGAAGCTCTGTTTTTCGAACATGATTTAAATGTGTGCGGACACGATTCCACAGCGTGGTCGCGTTGACCGGCTTGGGTATAAAGTCCACGCAGCCGGCATCCCAGCATTTTTGTTGTTCGGCATCTGATGTTGAGGCAGTCACAAAGATCACAGGCAGATCCTGCAGACGCTCTTCCTGATGAAGTAGCCGGCATGCCTGAAAGCCGTCAACGTCCGGCATATCGACATCCAGCAGCACGAGATCCGGTTTCAGCTCATCACAAAGCGCGACAATATTTTTGGCACTATCGGCACAGGAGCAGCGAACATTACTCTCCAGTAAGGCTTCGGAAATGGCTCGGCTGGTGGCCTGATCATCAATGATCAGTACGTGACACAGCGACAAAGACCGGACTTCAGGGATCGGTGATGCCAATCGAGCTCCTTTTTCGGTTACAGCTTAAATTCCTTACCCGACCAGCTGAAGTCTGTCGTAAAGTGGCTAGCCAAGTAATGACATAGCGACCACAATATACAGCGCAATGGTTGACAGCAAGCCTATTGCATAAAAATAACTGCGTGGGCTTGGATTTTTTTCCGTGGCAATCGCATAGTAAAGGGCCATGTGGATAAGACGTGCCAGCGCGAAAATCCATACAATAATGGCTAACATTGCGGGTGACGTGCCTGTAAATATGGCAAGCAATGCCGGAAGTAAAAAGGGCGTCAGGTTTTCCAGTGAATTCTGGAAGGTGCGGTGACTGCGAAACACAAATGAACTGTGGCTGAGCTCGTCATCAACTTTTCCCGGAATGTAATGAGACTGACGACGGTGCGCCACAGCGGCGACGACACCCTGTACTACTACAGTCAGGCCAACCAGCCATAACCCCCAGATGGAAACACTGTACGCTAAAAACACGGTCACTCCTTTAGTGTGTCAGTCATCGTCTGTCGGATGATAATTCGTTATTTAATGCCAGGGTGAAGGCTGTATTACTTACGCGAATGCGCGCTCTCCCGTTACATGAGTAAATGCGTCGGGCAGCACCGCAACAATTGCGGTAGTACCCGAACGCTGTGAGGTTATTGGCCACACCATCCTTTTACAGGTTTGGCGGTAAAATAACCTTGTCGATAACATGGATGACACCGTTTGATGTCATAATGTCTGTTTTTACAACTTTGGCGTCATTGACCATAACATTGCCGTCTGCTGTCGAGATAGTAACGTTAGACCCCTCAACGGTGTCAGCCGCATCCAAGCTCATCACCTGCTTAGCAGTTACTTTGTCAGCAACGACATGATATGTCAGCACTTTTTTCAATTTATCTTTATTTTCAGGCTTCAACAGCATTTCCAAGGTGCCCTCAGGTAACGCATTGAAAGCCTCATTGGTGGGGGCAAACACAGTATAAGGCCCATCCTGTTTAAGCACGCTTACCAGCCCTGCCGCTTTGATGGCTTTCACCAGAGTGGAAAAGTCTTCATTGGCCGATGCGGTAGCGATGATATCGCCTTTTTCTGAGTCCATATGGTGACCAGCTAATGCGGGAAGTGCCATACACAGGAACAGCGCGGTACCAAAAATTGTTTGTAAAACACGTTTCATAGTAGCTCCTAGAGAGTAAGTGATCAGCAATAAGTTACTGACTCAACAGCTATTACGCGCAAACGAACAAATTCGTTGATTAATTCTTATTCATGATGCCTGACGCAGTCATCTCTGTTTTTAGTTAGACGGTCGTTAACTTTTTGTAAACTTTATGCGTGTTTCTATACTCTAAAGAGGTGAACCGAACCTCTGAACGCACTCATCTGTTGCTGAGTAGGCGCTGGTTTGGTCGCGTTTCCGTCAAAGAGCATGCAGGCAGCGTGTTCGGTGTCATGGCTGTGGAGGTGTTGCATGCGTAGCGTCCAATTTACAATCTCAATTCTGGGTTTCATTTGGCTGGCGGGGTGTAGCTCAGCGCTGCGGGTGCAGGATGCGGGCACACAGCTGCCACTTTACGATGAGTTGTTTGAAGGGTACCGCTCGGTGGAGGTCGTTTCTGAAGCGCAAATCTTTGCGTTAAATGACGAGGCGAAAGCCTTCGTCAATCAGCATATCTCTGATCACAAGAACTACGAAACCAACATCAGTAACCTGGTCTACGCAATTTTTGACCGGGCTGAAATGGGCCTGTTATATCAGGGCGACGCGAATTCAGTGGCCAGTGACACCTTTGCTAACCGCGCCGCAAACTGTTTGTCGCTTTCTATCATGACCTACGCGATGGCCGATTATGCCGGTTTTGATGCCTGGTTTTACGAAGTCGATATCCCGGAATACTGGACCCGGCGCGACGGCTTCAGCCTGATTAATGGCCACATTAATCTGCGGATAACGCCCCCCATGGAAATGGAAATTCTGCGTTTAAAAGATGATTACGTTGACGTGGATTTCGATCCACAAGCTATCCGTAAGCACTTTGCCCGCAATCGCATTAAGCGGGATATGGTTGTTGCCATGTTCTACAATAACCGTGGCGCCGACGCGATTCTGACGCACGAATATGACAAGGCCTATGCCTATTTCAGAGCGGCCGCAATGCGCGTCCCTGAACTTGATCAGACCTGGATAAACCTTGGTGTGTTATACCGGTTTAAAGGGGCCTTCGAACAGGCCGAGCAAAGTTACAAGTATGCGCTTGCCCGGGATGAGGATAACCTTACCGGCTGGGAAAATCTTGCCATTCTGTATAGTCATACTGGTCAGCAAGATAAAGCTGACGACATAATGGCGAGTGTAGAAAGTCGTCGTATCAATAACCCATTTTATCACTTCATACTGGGTGAACAGGCACTTTATGAAGAACGCTATGCCCGGGCAATTAAATATTTCGAGCGGGCGAACCGGTTGCAGAAGCACCATGAGATCATGTTTGGTCTGGGTAAAACCTATTACGCCATGGGGGATATCTCCCGCGCCGAGCATTACCTCGAGCAGGCCGCCCGGTATGCGTCTAATGAGCACGATGAAAAACGTTACGAATCGAAACTGTCTATGCTGCACACCCGTCGCTAGGCAGATAACGCGAGCGTGGTGCTCGTCATTTTTGCTGACGCCGGACACCGGCGGGTAGACTCTGCAAACAAAAAAAGGGGCTGATAAACAGCCCCTTTTTGCGTGTCTTTTGTGAGGTTAAATCACACCCAGCTCTTTTAACCGCTCCTGCAGGTAACTTTTGGCGGTGTGTCGCTCTGACAATACTACGTCAGGACGGGGATGCAGGAATAAAGGCAGTGAGATCCGTGATTTGGTCATATCTGCATTCTCCGGATTAACCACCCGGTGTGTGGTCGACGGGAAGTAGTGGCCAGAGGCTTCCTGCAACATATCGCCGATATTTACAATAAGGTTTCCAAAGTCGCAGGGGACATCCAGCCAGCTGCCGTCTTTTGCTTTTACCTGCAATCCGGGCTCGTTAGCGGCCGGAAGAATCGTCAGCAGGTTAATATCTTCATGCGCGGCCGCACGAATTGCTTCTGGCTCTTCATCGCCGCTTAACGGTGGGTAGTGAAGTACACGCAGCAACGTCTGGTCACTGTCTTTGATCATATTGGACAGCGGCTCACTGTAATGCTTACTTACCTCGTCAGGTGAATGATTTTCTACCCAACGCAACAACTCGCCGGCCAGTGTCGTGGCTTTTTCATAGTAGGACGCCAGTTGCGGACGCAGCTCGTCCGGGCACTGGCCCCATGGGTAAAAGTGATAATATTCTTTGATGTCTTTTTTGGTAAAACCTTTCGCTACCTCAGACACGCTTTGTGGGAAGAAGCCGTCTTGCGTGCCTTTGTTATACAGGTAGTTGTGCTTTTCCTCACCGTCGAAGAATGACTGCCACTGCGAATAAATGTCCGCAACAATGGACTGATCAATAGGGTGGTTTTTAAGTACGCCAAACCCGGTTTCCCGTAGCGACTCGACAAATAACTCGGCAGCATTTTCAGCCTGATAATCTACAGCAACTAATTGCATAACTTCTTCCCGTTTACGTTGACCGCGGCATTATAATCATAGACCGACATTTTGGAAGGTGTGGCAATTGACCGAAATCAAATACCGCCCACAAAAGGGCGGTAATGTATACAAAACTGACCAATTAGTCCACTTTGTAAAGCGATTATCCCAGTGAAAGGTAAATCCCGGCAAGGGTGGCGCTCATCAGGTTAGACAGCGTTGCCGCAAAGACGGCTTTCAGGCCCAGACGCGCAATTTCTTTACGCCGGGTGGGGGCCATTGCGCCAATCCCGCCCATGAGAATGGCTATTGAGGAGAAATTGGCAAAGCCACAGAGTGCAAACGTAATAATTGCACCGGAGCTTGCCGACAACGTTGCCTCGTTTTCCAGAAAGCTTAAGTAGGCGACAAATTCGTTCACCACTACTTTCTGACCGATAAAGCTTCCCGCCAGGGCAGCTTCGTCCCAGGGAACGCCAATCGCCCAGGCAAGCGGCTGTAACAGGTAACCTAAAATACCTTCAAAGGTCACACCCTCAAAGCCAAACAGTGCGGCAACCCAGCCTACCAGACCGTTGAACATGGCAATAAGTGCAATGAAGGCGAGCAACATTGCCCCTACATTCAGTGCCAGTTGAAGACCAGATGCTGCGCCGCTGGCTGCGGCATCAAATACATTGGCGTAGCCGGTATCTTCGGCATTCACTTCATCGAGCTCATCGTTGGCTTTCTGGGTCTCCGGCATCATGATTTTGGCCATAAGCAGTCCGCCCGGCGCAGCCATAAAGCTGGCAGCCAACAAATATTTAAGTTCAACACCCATCCCGGCGTAACCTGCCATTACCGAGCCGGCAATCGAGGCCAGGCCGCCTACCATCACAGCAAACAGTTCAGAGCTGGTCATATGGGGAATGAAAGGGCGCACTACCAGAGGGGCTTCAGTTTGTCCGACAAAAATATTGGCTGAGGCAGACAGTGATTCTGGGCGGGACGTACGCAAAACTTTTTGCAGAAAGCCACCAATGACCTTGATCACCAGGCCCATGATTTTCAAGTGATACAGCACGGCGATGAGTGACGAGAAGAAGATAATGACCGGCAGCACATTAAACGCGAAAATAAAGCCAATCGACTTGTCGCCCACAGGACCAAACAGGAAGTTAATTCCTTGTTGGCTGTAATCAATGATATTGCCCACAAACTCGGTCAATCCGAGCAAGGCCTGTTTGCCCGGCTCGAAGTACAGGATCAGTGCACCAATCGCGGCCTGCAGTGCAAATGCCCCTCCTACTGTCCGCCAGTTGATATCTTTTCTGGCCGAGGAAAGCGCATAGGCAATGCCTAATAAGAGCGCAATGCCCACTAATCCTGCCATAACTATACTTCCTTTAGATCAGGGCCTGCTGAATATGTGACTTAATCACATCCAGGGCAATTTGGTTCTTACCGCCTTGAGTCACCACGACATCCGCCGTAAAGCGGCTGGGTTCGATAAACTCGTGATACATCGGTTTAACGGTTTGCTCGTATTGCTTTGCCACCGATTCAATCGTTCTGCCGCGTTCTTTGACATCGCGGATCATGCGACGCATCAGGCAAATATCCAGCGGTGTATCGATAAAGATTTTGACATCGTAGCTGGGTAGTAACTCGGGACGGGCAAGCAGCATAATGCCTTCCAGAATGATGACCGGCGCGGGGTTCAGGCGCTGCGTCTCAGGCAGACGGGTATGCGTCTTAAAACAATAAAGCGGGTAATCAATAGGCTGACCATTACGAAGTGCCTGTAAGTGGGCATTCAGCAACTCATGCTCAAACGCATTAGGGTGGTCATAATTATTTTTTTCACGCGTTTCCATCGGCAGGTGATCCTGCGCGCGATAGTAGTGATCTTCCCGTAAAACCTGAACAGGCTTACCCTGGGAAGAAAATGCATCATACAAATTTTGGGTAAAAAGCGACTTTCCAGAGCCTGATGCTCCGGAAATCGCGATAATCAACGGCGCTTGCATAAAATTGGACGTGTTATTTTCTTGGTGCAAAGATACGCGTTTGCTTGCCGCGAATCAATCTTAAGTTCGGTCAGTTGCGCAGAATGTGGTGGGTTTTGATGCGTTTTTACACCATCAGGCAGACACTCGACAGCTTAATTGCCGATGATCTCAACGTCCTGCTGGTCAATGGCAGGCAGCGCATAAGAATGCTGGCGGGAGCGTGAGCCCTCACCCTGAGCCCGGGGCGGGTAGTACAATTCTTTGTGCTCATTATAAGCAAAGAAGACCTCGTCCAGTGCCGCCCGGATCTCACTTAAGGTTTTATCCAGGTTGGCATTAAAGTCCGGGCGTTTGCGCTTAGTGTGGCCTAATTCTATTAATCGTGTGAAAGCACGGTTGGCTTTTTCCAACAAGGCATCGGGAACCTGTTGGTGGTGTTGTAAAGGCGCCCCCGGGTTTTCAATGCAGTACTGAACAAGCGCGGTGTAAAAACACAATGGCTTATTTTGCAGCGTTACCTGCGTATCATCAACGCCGTTACCCAGCGTCTTGTGGTTGAGGTTTATCACCAATGCTGGCTCAACCGGCATATCCAGGTCAGCCTGGTGTCGCGCGCGCTGCCGTCTGCGGCGGTAGGTATAAATACGCAGTGGTATCAGACCAAGAAAGAGCGCAAATGCAGGCGTACTGACACTCAGATAAGCACTGAGTGGTTTCGCTAGCGCGTCTATCGTCAGTGTCTGTTCAGAGGTCAACAGTGTTAACTGGTGAGGATCCGCAAACGCGGGGCCGACGGCATCAGCACCGATATTTTGTAGCTGACGTATACGGGCAGGCGAGTCGAGTTGCGTAAGCGTGTCGTTGGTGCGGTTGATATAACGCTCCACGGCCGTTTGGTTAACCGGTGTGCCCAGTGCAATATTGCCAATATCAATGTAGGCCTGGTCTAGACTTACACGCCGCTCAATACTATCGAGCGCCCGGTGCGTGGCCAGCCACCCGGCGGTAACCTGCCCGATACTCGCCATGAGCTGCAGTACCAGCCAGACGCCTAAAAGTGGTGCAATAATTCGTCCGCCGTGCTTTTTAACAATATTAAGATGCGACACTGCTGCACTCCACGTTCAGACTCACATTCTGATAATAAGAGCGGGGATGAGCATCAGATATTGCCCGAATGATATCCTGGGTCGCACACAGCAAATCCGTATTGCGGGTTTGCATTTTCAAGTACCACTGCATGCCGCTGACGTTATCTATCAGGGCGGTGGTGTAGTTTTTTGATAAGATATTCTCGTCATTATTACCCCAGTACGTTGAGATAATATCGACATCACCGGCTAGTAGCGCGCGGCGCAGTTCTTTATGAGAGTTGTAATAATGCAAATCGACATTGGTTTCTGTCAGGCCCAGTGATTTTAGCACGGTTTTTGGCACAATATGGCCTGAACGGCTGCTGGGGTAATCCAGTATACCGATGCGCTTGCCTAACAGGTATTCTTTGGTGAGCGCAGGCTTTTCCCTTAGTGCAATAAAATAGGCACTGTAGTCGGGGTGTGAGGCAATATTCTTATAGCCGTAAATATCGTCGGCACCAAAGGACTCAACCACATTACTTTTCACCAGCGCCAGGTCGACCACCCCGTGATTGATATAACGGAAGGTGTCGTAGTCATTCTGCCCGACCACCACTGTTACATTGCCAAACTGACGTTTAACCACCGTATTGGTACACAAACGGTCTATTGCCATTTCCCCGATGGATATGTCGGTCACATAAACATCAAAGCTTTCACGGTTAGTCGAGATATCTTCAGGGCAGTGGAGTCGCTGACCGGTCTGTGGAGGAATCGCCTGGATTTGGCCATAACTGTTAATAAACCCGAGCACACCACAAAGCACAGCGGCTAATAATAGCAGCGGTCCCCAAAACTTATGTAAAAACACGGATAACGACAAAATCAGCTACAAAAATACGCTTCACTCAATGACGCGATTTCATCAGGTACGCTTATTTAAATCAACCGGTAAGTTTATTTGAAGGTGTTAAGTGTATGAATATAAAAAGCATTTTATAAATAAAACTGAATTTGGTTAAACGCTGGTTATCAGTTGTGCGTCAACAGAGAATAGCCGCGCTGTAATGACGGAGTCAGTGACTAACTAACAAAAATAACATTACCGTCGGAATAGTCAGATTGGTAGGTGAAAAAGCAATATTTAACAATGAGTTAAATATTGTTCTTGCGCCTGATTTGTCATATTCATGCAATAAACATTGCTAACCATTACGGCGCCTAAGAAAGCAGCGCGTGCCAGCTTGAGCACGGTTCAATTTTTAGTGAAACAAACGTGGCATTTTTCGCCTAATAACAAGGGAAACACACATGATCTCTAAAACTCAGCTAAGTCGCGTAGCGATGGCCGTTGCGCTATCGGTCGGCGTAGCAACGTCTGCCATGGCTAACACCGGTCAGTCGTCATCGATGCGCGGCACTATCGTTGGTCCACAGGGTAACCCTGCTGCCGGCAGTGCAATTACTATTCTTCACCAGCCATCAGGCACAGTTAAAGAACTGCAGGTGAATGCAAATGGTGCATTCTCCGCACGAGGCCTTCGTGTTGGCGGCCCTTACACGATTATTGTCGAGTCTGACAAGTTTCAAAGCCGCGTCATCGAAAATGTTTACCTGGACCTGAATGACACGTTTCAGCTGAACGCGCAGCTTGAGTCTGTTTCTGATGTTGAGCGCATAACCGTTACCGGTACCCGTGACTTTTTCGCAAACAGCGGCTCTAACTCTGTTTTCGGCGAAGACAGTATTCAGAATATGCCTACCTTTGATCGCGATCTGAAAGACGTGGTGCGCGCGAACCCACTGGCGGTAGTCAGCCCGGACGGCACAGAGCTTAGCGTGGCCGGTACTAACCCCAAGTATAATGCGCTGACCGTAGACGGTGTTGGCATTAACGATACGTTCGGTCTGCAGGACAACGGCTACCCGACGTCACGCCCACCTATCTCTTTAGATGCGGTCAGCCAGGTCTCTATCGAATACACGCCCTTTACCGGTCGCGCTGCCAAATTTGGCGGTGGTAACATCAACGTCGTGACCAAATCAGGTACTAACGAATTCCACGGTACCGCGTTCTATGAAGAAGTGCCTTTCATGGGCGATGCCAAAGACACCCGTCTTACTGAAACCAATTTCGACGTTGAAAACGAAGAACAAAGTTATGGCTTTGCGGTAGGCGGTCCTATTCTGGAAGACGAACTGTTCTTCTTTGCCTCGTATGAGAAGTGGGAAGAAGAAATTGCCATTAACTTCCGCCCTGAATTTTACCGTGATGAAACGCGTGCTGCTGCTGATCAGGTAATCAGCACGCTGGCAGACGTTTACGGCTTGCAGGACTCACTGGGTGGTGCGCCGGCGCCGGATGAAGATGAGAAGCTGCTGATCAAACTGGACTGGAACATCAACCAGGACCACCGCGCTGACTTTACCTACAGCCAGCAGGAAAATACCTCAGCACGTAACTACAACGACAGCGACCGCACGATTCGTCTGGCCTCTAATGCGTGGACACAGGCACAGGAAAACACCTTCTATACCGGTCACATTTACTCTGACTGGACAGCGGACTTCCAGACCGAGCTGAGCATCTCTTACAAAGAGTTTGAGCAAGCGTCTCTGACTGCCAGCAACTGGGGCGAAATTAACATTGATACCGTACCGGGCGCCGACGAAAACCGCCACGCTAACGTACTGGCTAACGAAGTATGGAACATCGGCCTGCACGGTACCTACCTGGTAGGTGACATTGAGTACCGCTTCGGTGTTGAAATGGAAGACACCTGGAACTACAACCTGTATGGCCGTGATTCATCGGGTACCTGGGAGTTCGACGATGTTGCTGCATTCGCTGCTGCCGACATTGCACAATTTGAATATGCCAATGCTTATACTAACAACAAGCAGGACATTGCTTTCGATGTAGATAGCACGACGTATTCAATCTACGGTGATGCGAACTTCGAACTGTTCGACAACTTCATGGTCACTGCCGCGCTGCGTTATGAGTACCTGACCGTTGACGACTCACCAATGCTTAATGAGAACTTCCAGAACACCTACGGTTTTGCCAATACCGAAAATCTGGATGGTTTTGACATTATTCTGCCACGCGTTGGTTTTGACTGGGAAATCACGGAAGACTTTACGCTACGTGGTGGCTTTGGCCGTTTCTACGGTGGTATGCCACTGGTTTGGATTTCGAATGCCTACACCAACGATGGTGTAACCAAAGATTCGGTATTCCTTACCGAGCTGGACCCGTCTGAAGTTGATTTCACCAGTGTGCCTCAAACTGCACAGGATGCGCTGATGCAGGGTGCGGGCAGCACAAACCAAATCGATCCTAACTTTGAACTGCCGTCTGACTGGCGCTATCAAATCGGTACTGAGCTGGTATTTGACATCCCGCATGTGGGTGAAGACTTCGCCTGGACCACTGAGTTCACCTACGTTGATAAGCAAAATGCAGCATACTGGGTTGACCTGTCCCGTGTAGACAACGGTCGTCGCACACCGGAAGGTCGCATCATCTGGGACAACGTTTACGACGGTACTGAGTACGAAGGTAACTATGACCTTACCCTGACCAACTCGGATGACGGTGGCCGCAATATCCTGCTGACCACATCACTGCAAAAGCAGTGGGATAACGGTTTCAGCATGAGCGCCGCGTATACGCATCAGGATATTACTGAAGCGAACCCGGGCACCAGTTCAACAGCAGAATCGAACTATCAGTACGAAGTGACGGTTAACCGTAACAATCCTCTGGTAGGCACTGCGTACTATGAAATTGAACATCGCCTGGTACTGAACTTTGGCTTTAAGCGTGAGTTCTTTGAAGGTTATGAAACCAATGTGAACCTGTTCTTCGAGCGTCGTTCAGGCCGTCCATTCTCGTGGACACTGGGCGCATTCAGAAGCGGTGATCTGGGTGACCAGCCAGACTTCGATGATTCAGACATCTATCTGCCATACCTGCCAGCAAGTGCTGATGATCCTGCCTTCGACTTCGAAGAAGGTCTGAGCTATGAAGAAATCATGTCTCTTGCCGCCGAAGCCGGCGTTGCAGGCGCCGCTGGCGGTTACGTCGAGAAGTACTCTTCAACCCAGCCTTGGCTGACAACTATGGACCTGGCAATTTCTCAGGAAATTCCTGGCTTCACAGAAGATCACAAAGGGCGTCTGTACTTCACCATCGACAACTTCGCCAACCTGCTGAATGATGAATGGGGTCAGTCGTACCGCATGCGCTTCCCTCAGCAGATCCTGTTTGATTATGGTCTGAATGATCAGGGGCAGTACATTCTTGACGTACCTTACGGTGGCTCTGACACCCGTAACTACGACGAGTTTGATGTTGCCGAGTCAACCTGGCGTATTAAAGTGGGCGTTCGTTACACGTTCTAAAAGCGGGACGCTCCATACATAACTAAATTGAACCGGCTGCAGCAATGTAGCCGGTTTTTTTATTATTAAAAACAGAGAAATACGGGACAATTGTCATACGTTAGTCACAATTTGCGACTAATCTGCTACTGTAAACGTGACAGAACAACAACACGTCATAAATCTGTCATAAAGTTGTCATAATGTACGCGTGACAGCATGCAGGGGAGCGAGGTGGTATTCCTGCAGGTTATAATTAAAAATAGGAAACACACAATGATTACTTCATCTAAGCTCAGCCGCGTCGCGATGGCTGTAGCGCTGTCTGTGGGCGTCGCAACGACTGCGATCGCACAGGAAACGTCTTCAGGCATTCGCGGTAATATCACCGGCCCTCAGGGTAATGCCGATGCAGGCGCTAAAGTCACTATTCTGCACGTACCTTCCGGTACCGTCCGTGAAACCACCGTTGGTCCAGCGGGTCAGTTCTCACTGAGCGGTTTACGGGTTGGCGGTCCTTACCAGGTCATCATCGATTCTGATCGCTTTGAAGATACAGTTATCGAAGAAGTTTTTCTGACGCTGGGCGAGGCATACAACATTAATCTTGCACTACAGGAAGAGCAGGACGTTGAAAACATCGTGGTTACCGGCCGTGCGTTAAGCGGTATGGCTTTCAACGAGCGTGGTCCGTCTGCCAACTTCAGTGTCGCTGAACTGCAAAACTCACCGGCGATCAACCGTAACATTACCGATGTTATCCGTATCGACCCGCGTGTGTATGTTGACGAGTCAGCTGGCGACCAGAACTCTATCCGCTGTGCCGGTAAGAGCCCGCGTTTCAACAGCTTTACCCTGGACGGCGTTCGTATGAACGACTCCTTCGGTCTGAACGGTAACGGCTATCCGACAGAGCGCATGCCTTTCCCGTATGATGCCATTGAGCAGGTTGCGGTAGAGTTGGCGCCGTTTGACGTGATGTACGGTGGTTTTACTGCCTGTAACATCAACGCGGTAACCAAGTCAGGTACCAATGAGTTCCACGGTAACGTATTTGCCGATTACACCAGTGACAGCTTCCGTGGCGATACGCTGGAAGGCGACGACATTCAGACCGGTGACTTCTCAGAAAAACGTTACGGCTTTACGCTGGGCGGCCCGCTGATTGAAGACAAGCTGTTCTTCTTTGCCGCGTACGAAAAGCTGGAAGGTGCTAACCTGTTTGACCGTGGTCCGATTGGCTCAGGTGCAGTCGATGAAGTGAATATCACACAGGCCGAGCTGGATGAAATTTTCAGCATCGCGCAAAACCAGTATCAGTACGATCCGGGCCCAATTCCTTCAAGCCTGGACAACGAAGATGAAAAACTGCTGGTTAAACTGGATTGGAACATCAATTCTCAGCACCGTTTCTCGCTGACATACAACTACAATGACGGTAACAACTTTACCGAGTCTGACGGCGATAACGACGAATTCGAATTCCAGAACCACCTGTATGAGCGTGGCGCAGAGCTTGAGTCATGGGTTGGCGTGCTGTATTCAGACTGGACTGATCAATTCACCACCGAAGTGCGTTTGGGCTACCTGACCCTGGATAACCGCCAGAATTCAATTGGTGGCACCGACTTCGGTGAAATCCGTGTTGAAACTGATGACGTGGACGTTTACCTGGGTGGCGATGACAGCCGTCAGTCTAACGTACTGAACTACGACCAGCTGAACATGGCTTTCCGTGGTTTCTATTACTTCGATAATGGCCATGAGCTGACCTTCGGTTATGAGCGCGAAGCGCTGGATGTGTACAACCTATTCGTACAGCACTCTGAAACCGAAATCCGTTTCGACGGCATCGAAAACTTCCGTAACGGCTTTGCTGATGCGATTTACTACAACAACGCACCGTCACAAAACCCGGCCGATGCTGCCGCTGACTGGGGTTATGCACTGAACACACTTTACGTTCAGGATGACTTCGACTACGAAGACTTCACCTTTATGGTAGGTCTGCGCTACGACTGGTACACCTCCGATGATGCGCCGGTTGAAAACCCGGACTTTGTTGCTGACTACGGCTTCTCTAACAGCAATACCGTAGATGGTGAAGGCCTTATCCAGCCTCGTCTGGGTCTGACCTATCAGTTAACCGACAACATGACATTACGTGGTGGTCTGGGTCTGTACTCAGGCGGTAACCCGAACGTATGGTTGTCGAACAACTACTCAGCCAACAACGTACTGCAATTTGGTCAGCGCGGCCGTTCATTCGGCTACACAGACGGATCACGCTCACTGTTTGATGATGACGTGGTATATGAAGGTCTGGAAGATGGCGTGCCGAATGGCCCGGGTTATGGTATTCCGAAAGAACTATACGACGCGGTTGCCAGCGGCGTAGGTGATAACTTCGAGATCAACTACCTGGATCCGAACTTTGAAATTCCTTCAGAGTGGAAGCTGTCTTTAGGTCTGACACACATCTTCCCGCAGGACTACCTGTTCACGGCTGATGTGTTGATCACCCGCCGTCAGGATCAGGCGATCATTCTGCGTGGCGACCTTGAGCAAGTAGGTACAACGGAAGAAGGTTACCCGCAGTATGAGAGCGTGCGTGAGCCTAGCTTCGTACTGACCAATGCCGACGTCGACAGCACCTCTTACATGCTGTCATTAGGCATTGCCAAGCAATACGATAACGGTGTGGATATCACAGCCGGTTATGCCTACAGCGATGCAGAAGATGTACAGCCAATGACCAGCTCAGTGGCGTTCTCGAACTACGTTAACCGTGCGTTCTTCGACCCGCAGGAGCAGGTATCTTCGACCTCGAACTACAACATTCGTAACCGCTTTACCGCGACACTGAACTACGAGACAAACTTCTTTGCCGAGTATGCCACGCGCTTCTCGTTTGTGGGTTTGTTAACCGAAGGTCAGCCGTACAGCTATACGTACGACGGCACCATCGACCCTTATGGCTTTACGCCGTACCTGGACTTCATCGAAAACGTCATGGAGCCTGGTGTGAAGCGTAATGACAATTACGGTTCGTGGTGGGGTAAAATTGATATGCGTATTACGCAACAATTGCCTGCCTTTGCCGATGGGCATAGCGCCAATGCATTCCTGGTGGTTGATAACCTGACCAACTTTATCAATGACGACTGGGGTGTACTGAAGCAGGTAGACTTCCCTAACACGGTAGGCCCGGGTGACCGCGCTGAATCGCGTGTGGGTGATGCCTCTCGCTACGAAATTCGCGTAGGTGTTGAATACCGCTTCTAAGTCCGACTTAGAGCCAATAAAAAACCCGCTTCGGCGGGTTTTTTTATTGGCCTGGAACCGTTATTCCCGTACTGCCCGGGAAAAGCCTCAGACGTTTTCGAACAGGTCTTCCACCCGCTGACGCACAGCCTCAATCTGGTTGACATCGGCTGGTGCAATGAAAATGGTGTCGTCCCCGGCGATGGTGCCGGCCACCCCGTCTTTTTTGCTTAAAGAGTCCAGCAACCGGGCGATAAGCTGCGCAGCACCAGGGCTGGTACGAATGATCACCATCACGTTGTTATGCACAATATCCAGCACCAGTTGCTTTAGCGGGCTCTTGGCAGTCGGCATGCCCAGCTCAGGAGGGAGGCAGTAAACCATATCCCCGCGCGCATTGCGGGTTCGTACCGCGCCGTATTTGCTTAGCATGCGCGAGACCTTGGACTGACTGATGTTGTCAAACCCCTGGTCTTTCAGCGCGCTGACAATGTCGCCCTGTGAGCCGTAGCTTTCGGCGTTGAGAATTTCCTTGAAGGCTTTGATGAGTTGTTCTTGTTTTACGTTAGCCATAGTTACTGCTTGTTTCCGGGAGTATTGCGAATTCGTTTATAGCCAAAAGACGGCGGGCGAACGTTTTCGCAGCGTCCCTGTTAAATTGAAGGGTTAGAATATTGTGCCCGAGAGGTGAACTTTGTTCAATTTAATTGCATAATCATTCACGTTTCTGAATATTGCCGGTGTTCAGGCTGCAATGGCAGGCTAAGACCATCCGGTGATTGAGTTTTCCCGGCCGTTGCTTTACTGTTACGGCCCAAATTATTCCATAGGAGAAATGGTATGAAAGTAGCCGTGTTAGGTGCTGCCGGTGGTATTGGCCAGGCGCTGTCGCTGTTGTTGAAAACACAAATGCCAGCGGGTTCTGCGCTGTCGCTTTATGATGTTGCGCCAGTTGTACCCGGTGTGGCTGTCGATCTAAGCCACATCCCCACTGACGTGAAAGTAACGGGTCACGGTAAAGAGGATCTGGGCGCTGCACTGGAAGGTGCGGATATCGTACTGATTCCTGCCGGTGTACCGCGTAAGCCTGGTATGGACCGTTCTGACCTGTTCAATACCAACGCGGGTATTGTTAAAGCCCTGGTTGAAGGTTGTGCGGAGCACTGCCCGAAAGCCTGTATTGGTATTATTACTAACCCGGTTAACACCACAGTGGCAATCGCCGCCGAGACGCTGAAAGAAAAAGGCGTGTATGACAAAAACAAACTGTTTGGTGTAACTACCCTTGACGTTATCCGTGCGGAAACCTTTGTGGCAGAGCTTAAAGACTTAGATCCTGCTGCAATCCATGTACCGGTTATCGGTGGTCACTCAGGGACGACGATTTTGCCACTGCTGTCGCAGATTGAAGGCGTTTCACTGTCTGACGACGAAGTAGAAAGTCTGACACACCGTATCCAGAATGCGGGCACCGAAGTGGTTGAAGCGAAAGCTGGCGGTGGCTCGGCGACCCTGTCTATGGGTCAGGCGGCTGCGCGTTTCTGCCTGTCGCTGATTGCGGCTATGCAGGGTGAAAATGTGGTTGAGTACACTTATGTACAAACCGATGGCAGCGATGACGCTGACTTCTTCGCACATCCGGTACGTTTAGGTGCCAACGGTGTTGAAGAGATCCTGCCTTACGGCGAGCTGAGCGACTTCGAAGAAAAAGCCAAGCAGGACATGCTGGAAGGTCTGCGTGGTGATATCAAAATGGGCGTCGACTTCGTCCACGGCTAAGCGCTACTGTCGCTGCATCGCGCATCGCGCATCGCGCACCGCGATGGCGGCATACACGCCGCCACATGTGACGCAGGATCAAAAAAGCCGCTAGTGGATAGCGGCTTTTTTATTGGTTACTGAACCATGCAGGTTATCCGGTATTTCGCATCCCGATAGCAATACCGGCGATGGTGACCATCATGGCCTGCTCAAGCGCGGTATTTTGCGCATCATCTCCGGCTTTACGCACCCGGTCCAGCAGCTCAATTTGCAGATAGTGCAGCGGCTGCAGATAGGCGGCGCGGATTTCCATAGACTCGCGACCCTGCAAATCGTCTTCCATGATCTCTTTGTGCTTGGTCAGCTCAAGGAGTGAGGAAATGCTTTGCTTCAGCTCATCGCGTAATGCCTCACCAAAGTGCTTGAGCTCTTTAGGTACCAGGCGTTCGTCGTAGGCCTCGCTGATACGCGGATCGGCTTTGTGAAACACCATGTCCAGCATGGAAAGCCGCGAGCGGTAAAACGGCCATTCGGCAAACATTTCACTGACCACTTTCTCGTCGCTTTCGCTTTTGACCTTGTCGATGGCGCGCATCACACCCAGCCATGAGGGCAGTACCAGACGGGTTTGTGCCCACGCGAAGATCCACGGGATGGCTCTCAGACTCTCGATACCACCAGTCGGCTTACGCTTTGCCGGACGACTCCCCAATGGCAATTTACCCAGTTCCTGCTCTGGCGTTGCCACACGGAAATACGGCACAAAGTCTTCATCCTGGCGCACAGTGGCGCGGTAATTATCACGTCCCTGCGCGGCCATCTTGGTGATCAACTCACGCCATTCCTGCTTCGGTGCCGGAGGCGGGAACAGCATGGCTTCAATTATTGCGCTGGCATAAATGCCTAAGCTGCGTTTCGCCAGTTTCGGCATACCGAATTTATAGCGGATGGTTTCACCCTGCTCGGTAACTCTGAAGCCACCGTCCAGTGAGCCTGGCGGTTGTGAGTGAATGGCCGCATGGGCGGGCAGACCGCCACGACCGATGGTACCGCCACGACCGTGAAACAGGGTCAGACGGACATTAAACTCTTCCGCCAGCGCTACCAGCGCTTCCTGCGACTCATACTGTGCCCAGCCTGCTGCCAGGGCGCCGGCGTCTTTGGCTGAGTCAGAATAACCAATCATGACGTATTGCTGACCGTTTACGTAGCCGCGGTACCAGTCAATGGACAACAATTTGCGCATAACATCGGGCGAATTGTTCAAATCGTCCAGTGTTTCGAACAGGGGGGCAACCGGCATGGGCCAGTCCACCCCGCATTCGCGCAGCAACAACTGCACGGCCATCACATCTGAGGCCTCGCTGGCCATCGAAATAATGTAAATGCCAAAGCCGTGCTGACTGTTTTCAGCAATCACCTTGCAGGTATCAAGCACTTCAACGACATCGTCTGAGGCGTCCCACTTCTCGGGGAACAGCGGACGCTTGGAGTTGAGTTCACGCAGCAGGAACGCTTGCTTGTCGGCCTCGCTCCATTGCCCGTAATCGCCCAGACCCAGATAGCGGGTGATTTCAGAGAATACCTGCTCATGGCGCTCGGAATCCTGACGGATATCCAACCGCAGCAAATGCACACCAAAGCAGCGTACCCGGCGAATGGTATCAAGCAGCATGCCGTCGGCAACCACCCGCATACCACAGTCGCACAGCGACTCGTAGCACAGTAGCAGGGTGTTTAGGACTTCTTCGTTGCTGGTCACCCAGTCACGTTCATCCGGCGAGCCGCCGGCTAGAAAGTCGGCAATGCCGTCACGGGTTTTGATAAAGCGGTTTAACAAAGGCCGCAAAATGGCACGATAAGGCTCGTGGGCGTCTTCGCCCACTTCGGCGCGCAGTGCGTCGTTGCAGTCGTACATCGAAAGTTCAACCTGCAGACGATCAAGGTCGAGGGCAAACAGTTTGGCCGCCCGTTTTCTCGCTAACAGCAATACCTGACGGGTAATGTTCGAGGTTACATTCGGGTTACCGTCGCGATCCCCCCCCATCCAGGAACTGAAGCTGACCGGGGCCGCATCAAGCGGCAAAGACACGCCGTGTTCGGCCTGTAAACGATCATCCATTTCCCGCAGAAATTCAGGAACCGCTTCCCACAGGGAGTTTTCGATAACCGAGAAGCCCCAGCGCGCCTCATCTACCGGGGTAGGTCGGACCGAGCGAATTTCCTCGGTATGCCAGGCCTGGCTAATGAGATCGGCAATGCGGGTCTCAATCCGGCTGCGTTCGCCTTCATCCAGGCTCTCCTGGTGGATTGACTGTAAGCAACGTGCAAGCTCTTTATGCTTATGAATAAGAGTGCGGCGTGTGACTTCGGTAGGGTGTGCAGTCAGCACAAGATCAATATTCAGTTTGCTGACGGCTTTCTCAATGTCGCCTTTTTCCAGCTCGGCTTTGTCCAGGTGAGCGAACAAATCATCCAGCGGCGCATCAACATTCAGGGCGCTGTTGTATTCCTGCTCGGCAATATTGCCAAGATTAAGGAACTGCGCAAAAGCACGGCCGACGGTGAGCAACTCGTTGTCGCTCATATCTTTGAAAGTTTCTTTCAGTTTGGCGCTGCAGTCGCCGTCGCCCTGATAGGACGAGCGCCCATCCTTTCGAATAGACTCAATACGGTCAAGCCAGTCCTGACCCAGCTGATTTTTAATGGTTTCACCCAGTACAGCTCCCAGATAACGAACCGTATCTTTGAGCTCTGTATCATAGTGTGATTGCATGGCATCCTCCTGCTTTCATGCTATTCACCTTACTGTGAAGCGGCGTTATTGTCTAACTACTTTGAGTTATAACTGGCCGCCGTGCATACGGTTCACTAATACATGAAAATTGTTCCAGGCAAGGCCTGGCGGGCTATGTTAAACTACCCCGCATCGCCTGACCAAGAGTTTAAACTGCACCACGTGTGGTTAAAAAATGGTCAGAAAGTGTAATTAAATTTCAGGAGTATGTGTGTCAGATTCATACAATTCAGTTGAAGAACAGGCCAGTTACGGCATTGGTTTCCAGATGGGTGAGCAGTTAAAAAGCAACCCTTTTGACGGAATGGACATCAATGCGGTGATGAAAGGGCTGGAAGACGCGTTCACCGGTCAGCAGCAGCAAGTGGATAACAATACGCTGCGCAACGCCTTCGGAGAAATCCACGGTCGTATGCAGGCTGCCAAAGAAGAGCAGTCAAAAGCGGTTATCGAAGAGGGTGAAAAATTCCTTAAAGAAAACGCTGAACGTGACGAAGTCACCGTGACAGAATCGGGACTTCAGTACGAGGTTATCGCTGAAGGTGAGGGCGCAACACCGACCGCCGACAGTACTGTACGCACGCATTATCACGGTACGTTTATCGACGGAAAGATGTTTGATAGCTCTTACGAGCGCGGCCAGCCGGCTGAGTTTCCGGTAGGTGGTGTGATCAAAGGCTGGACCGAAGCACTGCAGTCGATGAAAGAAGGTGCCAAGTGGAAGCTGTATGTGCCACATCATCTTGCCTACGGCGAGCAGGGCGCTGGCGCGGCTATCCCGCCTTACAGCACCCTGGTATTTGATATCGAACTGCTGGACGTGTTGTCGTAAGTACGTTTTTCGCGGCGGGTGTCCGCCGCGTAGTTATGTCCCCGTTCCCCTCATGCCGCTGACGGTGTTTGTCACTTCCGGGCCGTTCACGCCGCAAGCCATGTTAACTATGGCAATTTGATAAGAAAATCATTACGCTACAGAAAATGTAAATGGTCTGTTAAGCGTTTAAGGTTTGTCTGTCAATGCTCTCTGCTGATCCTGTTTCCCTTCCCGGCGTGTGCCGCCGTATCGATACGATAAACCGGCTTATATGTCGCTGTGTGAGTGTTGCCACGTTACTGATGGTGCTCATCACGTTCGCGGTGGTTGTGCTGCGGTATGGGCTTAACGTGGGGTGGATTGCTTTGCAGGAGTCGGTCATGTACTTACATGCTGCGGTGTTCATGCTGGCTGCAGCATACACGTTGCGGGCCGATGGGCATGTCAGGGTGGATGTGTTTTACCGTCGCTGGACTCCGCGTACCCAGGCCGCCATTAATCTCTTTGGTACGCTGATATTGTTGGCTCCCACATGCGTTATTGTGCTTATTTACAGTGCGCCGTATGTCAGTGAGAGCTGGCGACTCATGGAGTCGTCTATCGAGGCGGGCGGGTTGCCGCTGGTGTTCGTGCTCAAAACCCTCATACCGGTCAGCGCGGGGTTACTGTTGCTGCAGGGAGTCAGTGATGCCTTGCGCAATATTATGATCATCAGGCAGGAGCATTGATATGGAATGGATGGCCCTTTTGCTCTTTGCCTGTGTATGTGGCGTACTGCTGCTTGGCTTTCCGGTGGCATTCACGCTGGCAGGTACCTCACTGATTTTTGCCGGTATTGGCGCACTCGCCGGCAGCTTTGATACCACTTATTTAAGTGCCTTGCCCAGCCGGCTGTACGGCATTCTTACTAATCAGACGCTGATCGCCGTGCCATTATTTATTTTCATGGGCATGGTGCTTGAGAAAAGCAAAGTCGCCGAGGAGTTGCTGACCGCTATGGCAGCACTGATGGGCCGGTTTCACGCCGGACTGGCGGTGTCGGTGGTGTTGGTGGGTATGTTACTGGCAGCAAGTACCGGCATCGTTGGTGCAACGGTAGTCACCATGGGCGTGCTGTCATTGCCGGTGATGCTAAAACGTGGCTATTCGCCAAACATTGCCGCCGGTACTATTTGTGCCACGGGCACGCTGGGACAAATCATCCCCCCGTCGATAGCGCTGGTGCTGCTGGGTGATGTGATGTCCAGTGCATATCAGAAAGCACAGCTATCCATGGGGATCTTTTCACCGGAGTCGGTTTCTGTCGGCGATTTGTTTGTGGGTGCTATTGTGCCGGGCCTGTTACTGGTTGTGCTTTATACCCTCTACGTATTGTTCGTGTTACGAAATAAAAATGCGCCGGTGGATGATGTCCGTCCGGAACAGCCAGCCGTTAACGCAATAGTCTCAGCACTGGTTCCCCCCTTGTTATTAATTATTCTGGTGTTGGGCTCAATATTGGCCGGCTTTGCGACACCAACCGAAGCGGCTGGCGTCGGCGCCGCGGGCGCACTGGTCCTGGCCTTACTTCAGCGTAAACTGTCGCTGACCACACTTAAAGCGGTGATGATGGAAACCACCACGGTGACCGCGATGATCTTTCTGATCCTGATCGGCGCGTCAATATTTTCACTGGTCTTCAGGGGTTTTGGCGGTGAACGGCTGGTACAGGATTTTCTGACCTCGCTCCCCGGCGGCGTATTCAGCGCCATGCTGATTGTCATGCTGCTGGTGTTCGTGCTTGGTTTTATTCTCGACTTCATTGAAATCACCTTTGTGGTGGTACCCATTGTCGCGCCGGTGCTGCTCATGATGGGCATCGATCCAATCTGGCTGGGAATCATGCTGGCGGTAAACCTTCAGACCTCCTTTTTAACGCCGCCCTTTGGGTTTGCGCTGTTTTACCTGCGCGGCGTGGCGCCGCCAAGCGTCAAAACCTCGCACATTTATCGCGGCGTAATACCGTTTATTGGCTTACAGTTAATAATGCTCGTTGCGCTTGCTTTGTGGCCTGAACTGGCCACATGGCTGCCAGACTATATTTATCAATAGGGAATAATAATATGCATAGCCCCATTCGCACTGGCCTGCTGGTATTACTGTCTGCAGTGCTCTTCGCCTGTTCAGATAATGCCAGTGAAAACTCACAATCGGTCACCCGGGAGGCCCAGACCTTTGAATGGAAAATGGTTACGGCCTGGCCGAAAAATTTTCCGGGATTGGGCAAAGGACCGGAAACCTTTGCGGAAAAAGTCGAAGCGATGTCCGGCGGCAGGTTGAAGGTCACGGTATACGGTGCTGGCGAGCTGGTGCCGGGGTTTGAGGTGTTTGATGCGGTATCTCAGGGGACCGCACAGATGGGCCATGCCGGCGCCTATTACTGGAAAGGCAAAATTCCTGCCGCACCGATTTTCTCAGCCATCCCGTTTGGTATGAACGTGACAGAAATGAATGCCTGGCTGCACTACGGCGGTGGAATGGAGTTGTGGCGCGAGCTTTATGCGCCGTTCAATGTCATTCCGTTTGCAGGCGGCAACACCGGCGTGCAGATGGCAGGGTGGTTTAAACAGGAAATTAACAGCCTTGACGACTTTAAAGGTCTGAAGATGCGTATTCCCGGTCTGGGCGGTGAGGTGTTTAAGGAAGTCGGTGGCGTACCGGTGGCACTGACCGGCGGGGAAATCTTTGTGGCGCTGCAAACCGGTGCAATCGATGCCACTGAATGGGTGGGGCCTTACAATGATCTGGCGTTTGGCCTGCACCGCGCGGCTGACTATTACTACCATTCTGGCTGGCACGAGCCGGGCACGGCGCTTGAGTTTATTGTCAACAAGGCAGCGTTTGAACGTCTCCCTGATGATTTGCAGGCTATCGTTGAAACCGCTACCCGAGCGGTTAATCAGGACATGCTGGATGAGTACACGGCGCGCAATAACAAAGCGATGCGCACCCTGATGGAGGAGCATGGCGTAAAAGTGCGGCCACTACCTGATGATGTAATGAATGCGCTGAAAGCGGCGACAAAGCGGGTTATGGACCGGCAAGCGTCGGAAAATGCAGATTTCGCGCGCATTTACGACGCTTATCAGGCGTTTTATAACGACGTCGCCCAGTACCATAGCCTGTCCGAAAAGGCGTACTACAATAACCGTGATAAGGCCACCGATGTGACCAATGAGTAAACGCAGGCAGACAATGGCTAGCTGCTCAGAGTTGTTATCCGCTCTGGCATGAATACAATAGCGGCACATTCAAAAAAGGACAGATATCTATGGTTATTAAGCCAAAAGTCAGAGGTTTTATCTGCACCAATGCACACCCAAAGGGCTGTGCGGCGGCAGTGAAGCAACAGATTGACTATATCCGCGAGCAGGGTGTTACCGGTGAGGGGCCAAAAAATGTGCTGGTTATCGGATGTTCTACAGGTTATGGCCTGGCATCCCGCATCACGTCGGCGTTTGGCTACGGGGCAAACACATTAGGTGTATGTTTTGAGAAAGAACCTAGTGAGCGCAAAACCGGTACCGCAGGCTGGTACAACACCGCCGCATTTCATGAGCAGGCGCGCCAGAACGACTTGTATGCAGAAACACTCAATGGTGATGCGTTCTCCCATGAGATGAAAGCCGAGGTCATCGACAAAATCAAACAGGACCTGGGAAGCGTTGATTTGGTTATTTACAGCCTGGCATCGCCGCGCCGCACCGATCCTGACTCCGGCACCACCTACAAGTCGACACTGAAACCCGTAGGGGAAACCTACACCACCAAGACATATGACACCGACAAAGATCGGGTGCATGAAGTGACGCTTGAGCCGGCGACCGACGAAGAAATCAACAATACCATCAAAGTGATGGGGGGCGAGGACTGGGAAATGTGGCTGGACGCCCTGGCTGATGCCGGCGTACTGGCCGAGAATGCTCAGACCACAGCCTACACTTACATTGGTAAGGAACTTACCTGGCCAATATACGGCCAGGCAACCATTGGTAAAGCCAAGGAAGATTTAGATCGTGCTGCCGCGGCCATCATTGGGAAGCACGCCGATCTGATGGTAGATGCGCATGTGAGTTCGCTGAAAGCACTGGTTACCCAGGCTAGTTCTGCCATTCCGGTCATGCCGTTATACATATCATTGCTGTATAAGGTCATGAAAGATGAAGGCACCCACGAAGGCTGTATAGAGCAAATTCATGGCTTGTTCACGACCTGCCTGTACGGCAATAACCCGGTACTGGACGAAGCAAACCGCTATCGAATGGACGGTAAAGAGACCAACGATGCCACGCAGGCTGAAATTAAAGCGCTGTGGGACAATGTCACGCAGGAAAACTTTCACAAGCTTAGTGACTACGCCGGTTACCACCATGAGTTTCTGAAACTGTTCGGGTTTGATATTGACAGTGTTGATTACGATGAGGATGTCGACCCTCAGGTAAGCTGGTAACACTCAAATACGCCAACATGCAGATAAAAGCCGTCTTCGTGACGGCTTTTGTGTTTAGCGCGCATTAAGTGACACCAAACAGTGCCGGTGGCGGCCTGGGCGGTAACGAAACTGTCACGGTAGGGAAGGTTAAGTTTTAGAGAAAATATGAGGTTTATCTGTGATTAGCGTGGCACAAGGCTGGTGGTTAATGCTAAAATCCCGACGTTAAGTGAGGGTGTTGTATATACCGTCGCGACGGCATTGGCAGACTAATCTCTAAAAACCCAATAAAAACAGTTGCTTGCCTTTGTTCGTTCAGTGTTTCCGCAGCAGTCGGAACGCCATCTTTCACGCCGCTTATCGGTTATAGGCAGGTTGTGAGTTAAAAGAAAGTTGTAACAACAATCAGCAACATGGTTTTTCCTGTTCTGAGTACGCTTTTGCATGCTGACCGGCGTTATTGCCAGCGTTATGCAAAAGGGTATTTCTATT
>CAZDUT010000010.1:28194-29356 GCA_964508695.1 uncultured Alteromonas sp. | reverse complement strand
TATCATTACGCCGATTTCGCCAGCTGACGAAGCAAAGCGCAAAGCACTGGGTTATCCGGGACCGCAAAACTACCACATACCTCTTTCGAAATATTCCAAAGTGGATTATCTCAAAGCGCTTTATGATCGGCGTAAGCGCCACTTTTATAATCACATCGGAGCGTCTGAAGTCATGGCCTATGTCGATCCCGAGGTTTGGAACGCCTATTACAAGTTCTGTTTTGAGCGCGATCCCTGGGATAAAGTGGTTTCATGGTACTACTGGCGTCACAAAACAGAGCCTCGTCCAAGTATCAGCGAGTTTGTGCAGTCGGCAGAAGCTAACTTAATAAGAGGGTTCGAACTGTACACCAACCAATCTGAAATTGTGGTCGATAAAGTGTATTTTTTTGAGGAAATCGACGCGGCAATGAAGGATATCCAGAGCGTTTTGCAGTTACCAGAGCCTTTATCCTTACCGGTAACCAAAGGAAACCACCGAAAAGATAAACGCGATGCCAGGGCTATTCTGACTCAGCAGGATAAAGAGAAAATTGCGAGAGTGTATGCAAGGGAAATCGCGCATTTCAACTACGCGCTGTGACAACGTTATCAGTAATGACGGATCAAATGGTCAGGCAAACCATTTGATGTGCATTATGCCCGGTGGAAATAACCAATGCGGGCCAACTTGCCAACAAGCTCAGGCCGACAACTGCCGGCCTGACTGTCTAATATCCAGGGTTTAGAAACGGTACTCAACACCCACACTTGCCTGTTTAAGATCGGTGTTAAATTCAGTGTCGTCAATATCTTCTACGGCGTCTTCCGCATCCATTGACGAGTCATAGACGGTATACTCGGCTGTAACATGAAAGTTGCGGTTCACCGCATAGCTTACGCCGGCACCGACGAACACGCTTTCGTCGTCATAGTCACTGTTAAAGGTGCCTACTTGGTATTCCGTTTCTGACCATAACTGTCCCAGCTTACCAAAGACCGAGAAGCGCTCCGTAATGGGGAACGAACCTTTTATGCCTGCGGTATAACCGTCTGTTTCAGCATTCGCAAGTTCGTTACCGTAATCACCAAAATCAATGACGCTACCTTCAAGCGCGAAGTACTCGTTGAAGCGGTAACAGACAAGTCCTTGCCAGACATCATTATCATCATCAAACTCATT
>CAZDUT010000010.1:0-28184 GCA_964508695.1 uncultured Alteromonas sp. | reverse complement strand
TATCTCCTTCAACCCGCAGATAACCGTAGCTGCCGCCTACGTAAAATCCTTCATCGTTAATCGGTTCATCCTGGTTGTAGCCCTGCGCCTGTGTACCGAACGCCGTTAATGCAACAATACCCGCTAGTGTGCTTTTAATGTGCTTCATAAGAACTACCTCGTTCGTTGTTAGCTCCCCAGATAAAAAGAAAATGGGGCTGAGTGAATGTCATTAAAGCTATATCAAGCACCGTGCCAGACTTAATGGCGCTTTTTTGTGCGGTTTTCATGAAAGACTTTCATGTTTGGATACAATCTCTGCGTAAAATAAACAAAACCCCGCACGCAGTCGGCTGACACCGTGAAAAACCAGCCTTCGGCAATGAAGACTTTTCAGAGTACGGGTGCTATGTCGCGGGAATGAGTGCCTCATCGCAACATGCCACACGCTGTAAATTCATACTTTGTCGGCGAAATAAATGAAACACAACATTGAAAACGCTATTGATAACCATTATCATTCGCATAAATTCATAACAACTCAACACCAGCATGAATAAAACAGCACTCTCTCTAGCACTTTTCTCAGCCCTGACCTTTCAATCAAACGCCAGCACAGAAATTGATGATGTCATCGAAGTCACTGCTACGCGTACTTCCGTTCCGCAAAGCGCTATTCCTGCGACAGTTACTGTAATCACCGGAGAAGAAATCCGTTCACAGTTAAATGTCGCACAATCCCTGTCGGATATCCTTGGCAATATGATCCCGGCGTATTCCCCGTCGCGTCAAAAGCTGACCAGCGCAGGTGAAACCCTGCGAGGTCGCAATCCACTGTATCTGATTGATGGCATCCCGCAATCAAACCCATTGCGCGACGGCTCTCGCGCGGGCTATACAATTGACCCCTTTATGATTGAGCGTGTGGAAGTCATTCACGGTGCCAGTGCTATCCAGGGAATGGGGGCCAGTGGTGGTATTATTAATATCGTCACCAAGTCTGCGGATACGGGACCTACCCACGAGGTGAATGCGGGTGTGACGGCGTCCCCACAAGCATTCTCCGACAGCCTGACCTATCAGACGGGTTACCTGTTCAGACAGCACGCTGACAAATGGCAAACCGTACTTGGCGTACAGGTCAAAGAAACCGGCATGTATGTCGACGGTGAAGGCCAGCTTATCGGGGTTGATGGCGTACAGGGTGACACCATGGACTCTGGCAGCTACGACCTGTTTGCCAAACTGGGCTACCAAATTGACGATGCGCAGTCGCTCCAATTCATGTTGAACCAGTTTGACATGGCCGGTGATGGCGACTACAGCTCAGTCGATGGCAATCGCGAAGCAGGTATTCCGGCGATTTCTGTTGAAGGCGCCGTCGAAGGCGACAGCCCGGAAAACGAGGTAACCACATCAAGTCTGACCTACCAGCACAATGCGTTGCTTTCCGGTGAGTTTCACTGGCAGCTGTTTTTTCAGGATTTCTCCGCCCTGTATGGGGGCGGTCGCTACGGCATATTTCAGGATCCTGCCTTTGGTGAGAACATTTTCGATCAGTCCCGCAATGACTCACGAAAATACGGCTCACGCATGACCATGAACTGGCAGGACATCGCTGACACGCCTCTGGGTATCACAGCAGGTCTGGATTTCCTCAACGACACCACCTTTCAGGAGCTGGCGCAAACCGGCCGTAAGTGGGTTCCCGACACCGAATTTGTGAACTGGGCACCGTATGTGCAAGTCCGTTATCAGTTAGGCAAGCTCAAACTGAGCGGCGGTGCACGTTATGAATATGGCAAGTTGAACGTGGATGACTTCACGACGCTGTCAGGCTATGACAGCACCTTTGTTGAGGGCGGAGATCCCTCCTTTAACGAACTGCTGCACAATGTCGGCGCGGTTTACGAAATGACGGACCAGTGGCGAGTCTACGCCAGCTACTCAGAAGGCTTCAGCATGCCGGACGTAGGTCGGGTATTACGCGGCATTAGCCAGCCAGGTTTAACGGTATCCAGCTTTCTGGATCTACAACCGGTGATCGCTGATAATCAGGAAATCGGTATTGAGTACAGCGCAGATGTCATTTCTGTGAGCGCCAGCTACTTCACCTCAGCGTCTGATTTAGGTGCCCGTCTGCAGGCTGATGAAGACGGTATCTATTCGGTACAGCGGGAAAAAACCGAAATCGATGGTTTGGAAGTGAACGCCAGCTATATGCTGTCTGCTGATACCCGGCTGTCAATGAGCTATGCCGACACCGATGGCGAGTTTGACAGCGACGGTGACGCTCGGGTCGACCAGACCTTATCCGGGCAGAACATCGCGCCCCGTCGTCTGAATGTTACCTGGCAGCAAAGCTGGACAGACATGCTGGTCACGCGGGTACAATGGAGCAAACTATTTGACCGCGCATCGGGCGATGGTGACAGCATTAATGACTTTGATGGCTACCACACCGTAAATGCAACAGCGACGCTGGAAACCATGGACGCCGGCACCTTCACGCTGGGCATTGAAAACCTGCTCGATGAGTACTACTTCACCTACTATGCACAGAGTGTCGGTGGCGACAACCGCAATTTTACCGGACGCGGGCGCACTGTCAGCCTGAGCTGGAATTACGGATGGTAGTGAAATGCGCCTGACATTCGCGCGCGCCAATCAGCTCATCCACACCTGGCTCGGCATTGTGCTGAGCCTGTGGGTGCTGCTGATGGCGATAACCGGCACAACATTGTATTACAAACCACAACTACTTAAGCTCAGTTACCCTGCGCTTAATCTTGCAACGCCACTTTCTCTATCACAGGCCGCCACGCAGCTTGATAACTTAACGCCCCCATTGACGGACGGTTACGCATATATGCCTACCGCCGAGACCCCCTGGCTGGAGGTGGTGGACGCCAATGATACCCATTGGTATTTTGGTGAAGATGGGGTATTGCTGGGCCGCCCCCATAACGGCGATGTCATTGCCGTCATGGTATCGCTCCATCATAACCTGATGCTGGGCGAGACAGGCAAGAAGGTTACAGGTATTTTCGGGATCGCCAGTTTAGTGCTGATCATTACCGGGCTTATCCGGTGGTGGCCTAAACACCGCCTGTCACGACGCCACTTTAGTATTCACTGGTTTCGTCTGTCATCGCGCAAGGGATTGCAAACGCTCGGAGAACTGCACAAGGTATCAGCCACGCTGCTCTTCGTTCCCCTCACTGTATTGCTATTAACCGGTACCGCCATTATTTACTCGCAAAGTGTAAAGTCGGTACTGATCAGTATTTTTCCTCAACAGGGCGTGCAACCAACAATTCCGCCTTCCCTGCCCAACGCGGTGGATTGGCAAGCCCGGTTTGACGTTGCACAGACGCTGTTTGCTGAAGCGACACCACGCCTGATCTATTTATCGCAGGATCGAATACGACTGAAACACGAGCAGGAATGGCATCCGAATGGACGTAACTACCTGACATTTTCTGGCGCAAATGGTGAGGTCTCTGAGTTTCAGGATGTGCGGCAAACGTCACAAGGCAACCAGTTAAGCCATACTATCTATCCGCTTCATGTGGCAGCAATTGGTGGCCTGGCGTATCTGATAATCTGCACACTGGCTGGCCTTACATTGGTGCTGTTGCCAGTCACCGGCATCGGCTACTGGCTTAAACGCCAGCGCTACCGCCGGCGTCACTAGCGCTGCAGTTAGATTTTCGGGTCGAACGCCTCTCTTGCTGCATTATCTGATGGCGGTGCCACCGGATCGATACCGGTGTTGGCAAAATCTTCGGCGGACAAGCTGCTTAAGTTTTTACTGCACACCTCGCCGCCCATAGACTGGATGACACTGCACATTTCTTCAACCTTGCTGTCCATCAGCGCCATATGCTCAAGCATGATCCCCATGGCATTGGCCACCGGATCGGGATTGTCTTCGGCCACCGCGTAGGCATCGAAACCATATTTTTTCGCAATATGTTTACGCTTATCTCCATTACCCGAAGCAGACTTGGTATCAGCGGAGGTGACAATACGTCCCGGGATCCCGACGACCGTTGAGTCCGCCGGCGCATCTTTCACCACCACCGAATTCGAGCCAATTTTGGCCCGTGCACCGATGGTAATCGGGCCCAATACTTTTGCGCCCGCGCCAATCACCACATTATTTTCAAGTGTGGGGTGACGTTTACCGGCCTTCCAGCTGGTGCCCCCCAGCGTAACGCCGTGGTAGAGGGTCACATCATCGCCAAGCTGCGCGGTCTCACCTATCACCACCCCCATTCCATGATCGATAAAAACACGCCGTCCCAGTGTTGCGCCCGGATGAATTTCTACGCCGGTCAGCCAGCGACTGAAAGTTGACAGCGTGCGGGCCAGCCAGCGCCAGCGATGTTGCCATAGCCAGTGGCTTAGGCGATGGATCCAGATAGCGTGCAGACCCGGATAATTCGTCAGCACCTCAAACGTGTTGCGCGCCGCCGGATCACGGTGAAAGACAGCCCTGATATCTTCGCGTATACCGGAAAACATGGGTTACCTTCCTCTTAATGACTTATCGATAGACGACAGGATCCCGCGCAATATATTGAGTTCCTGCGCTTCCGGGCGTGCACGGTTAAACAGACGGCGTAGCTTGGTCATCACAATGCCCGGATGGTTTTTCACAATAAAGCCGGTATCAGTCAGTGTGGATTCCAGGTGGGTATAAAAACGCTCCAAGTCGTCATTTAAGGGATACTCGGTCTGAATCTCCTCACGCTGCTCTGTTGCCAGATACGCCATTCTCACTTCGTAGCTAAGTGTTTGCACAGCCATAGCAAGGTTCAGGGAACTGTAATCCGGATTGGCAGGAATACACACATGAAAGTGACACTGTTGCAATTCTTCGTTGGTCAGGCCATTGTTTTCACGGCCGAATACCAGCGCTACAGGGTACTTAGGTACTTCCTGTATGAGTTTTTCGCCGCACTCACGAGGCTCCAGCATGGGCCAGGAGTGTGTGCGGGAACGCGCAGAGGTGCCTACCACAAGCCCGCAGTCGGCAACCGCTTCTTCGAGCGTGGCCACGGTTTTGGCATGTCCCAGCACATCGCCCGCGCCAGCTGCCAGTGCGCTGGCCTTACCATCAGGCGCTTGCTCAGGATCCACCAGCACGAGGCTGCTCAGGCCCATGGTTTTCATGGCGCGCGCGGCTGAGCCAATGTTGCCGGTATGAGAGGTGTTTACCAGTACAATGCGAATATTTTCAAGCATAAAGTCCACTGAGAGGTTTAAATCAGATAACCGCGAATACTAGCATAGTCAAGGTCTGCAGGGCTATCCACATACGCAGCCACGATAACCACGGGCGCTATTTCGCACTTTTTTAATGATTGAATCTGATGTGTGTTCTGCTACACTTCGCGCCTTTGTAGCAGCACGCCCTGTGCTGCACGCTGATCTTTGACAATTGGTGGAGTACCTCATGCATCCGATGCTGAATATTGCGGTGCGCGCTGCGCGCGTGGCCGGAACAATTATTGCGCGTGGTTTTGAAAATCGCAGCGACCTTGCAACAGAAGCCAAAGGCGCAAACGATTACGTAACGCAAATCGATAAAGACGCTGAACAGGCAATTATCCAGAAAATTCAGCAGTCTTATCCTGATCATAGCTTCTTAGGTGAAGAAAGTGGCGAGACCAGCGGTAAGGAAGCAGACTTTCAGTGGATCATTGATCCTCTGGACGGTACCACCAATTTTGTCAAAGGCATCCCCCACTTTTCCGTTTCAATTGCACTATTGCATAAAGGCCGCCTGGAGCTGGGTGTGGTTTTTGACCCCATCCGTGGTGAGTTATTTACCGCCAGCCGCGGTCAGGGTGCGCAGTTAAACGGCTACCGAATTCGCGTCAGCAAGCCTCGTGATTTGTCCGAAACCGTCCTGGCAACAGGCCTGCCGTTCAAAAACAAATCGCAGTTTGGCGAATACGCGCTGTCTCTGAATAAGATTTTTCATGAATGTGGTGACATCCGTCGCTCAGGCTCAGCCGCGCTGGATATGGCATATGTCGCAGCAGGCCGTCATGATGGTTACTGGGAGCGTGGTATTAAAGCCTGGGATATTGCAGCGGGTGAACTTATTGTTCGTGAAGCCGGTGGCCTCGTCACCGACTATAAAGGCGGCAATGATCCTTTGTTTAAGGGTGAAGTGGTTGCCGGAAGCGTGAAGGTCGTCCAGGGCCTGGTGAAGCACCTGAAATAATACCAACTTACACACCACAAAAGCGGTGCAGTGCACCGCTTTTTTTTATGCGTGCTCGCCACTTCGACCAGTAATAATAAAAAAGGCTGCCTGTTGGCAGCCTTTCCTGATTTTACCTGATGAGCAGGTTAAGGCAGCGGATCCATGTCCTCGCCTTCTTTTTCAACCTGTGGCGGCATCAGATCTTCCTTACTGATACCCAGTGCCAGCGCCACTGAACTGGCAATGTATATCGACGAGTACGTACCCACAACCACACCGAACAGCAATGCCGTGGCAAAGCCGTGAATAAGCGCTCCGCCTTTATAGAACAATGCCAGCAATACCAGCACCGTCGTCAGTGACGTGATGATGGTCCGGTTAAGAGTCTGGGTCAGTGACGTATTCACAATATCGACGGGCTCACCGTTACGAATCTTACGAAAGTTTTCGCGAATGCGGTCTGACACCACGATGGTATCGTTAAGTGAGTAACCGATTACCGCCAGCACAGCCGCCAGCACGGTGAGATCAAACTCCAGCTGTAACACTGAGAACAATCCCAGAGTCAGCAATACATCGTGGATCAACGCCGAGACAGACCCCAGGGCAAACCGCCACTCAAAGCGCATGGCGACGTACACCAAAATACAAATAAGTGCGACCAGCATGGCCAACCCACCCTGCTCGGTGAGTTCCTCACCAACATTGGGCCCGACAAACTCGATGCGGCGCATATCGACTTCGGTGCCGTCAGCGCGCAGTGCATCCACGACCTGATTACCAATGGTCGCGGCTTTCACACCATCGCGCGGGGCGATACGGATCAGCACGTCCTGGCTGGTACCAAAATTCTGCACCACGGCATCTTCGAAATCGGCAGCGATAAGCTGGTCACGGATTTGTTCCAAATCCGCAGCGTCTTCATAGCCAACCTCGATAAGCGTACCACCGGTAAAGTCCAACCCCCAGTTCAGGGAGTTGGTGGCCAGTGAAACAATAGAGCCAATGATCAACAGCGTAGACAGAACCAGCGCAGGCACGCGCAGGCGCATGAAATTGACGTCATCGGATAACTTTAATAACTGCATGCTGCGCTCCTTAAATCGCCAGTTTCTTAATACGTTTACCACCCCAGATAGTATTGACTATCACACGGGTAACCAGAATGGCGGTAAACATGGACGTGGCAATACCAATCATCAGCGTGATTGAGAAGCCTTTAATCGGGCCGGTGCCCACGGCAAACAATATCAGTCCTGCTATGAAGGTAGTGATATTGGCATCCAGAATGGTTGAAAACGCACTGTCGTATCCATGATGAATAGCCTGTTGCGGACTACGACCGTCTCTGAGTTCTTCGCGGATCCGCTCAAATATCAGTACGTTCGCGTCAACAGCCATACCCACGGTCAGTACGATACCCGCCATACCCGGCAGGGTCAGTGTTGCTCCCGGGATCATCGACATAATACCGACTATCATTACCAGGTTTGTCGCCAGCGCAATGTTGGCCACAATGCCAAACGCTTTGTAGTAAATCAGCATAAAGATAAGTACTGCAGCCAGACCATACACGATGGCTTGCATACCCAGCTCGATGTTTTCTTTACCCAGGCTTGGACCAACGGTACGTTCTTCGACAATCTGAATCGGCGCAATCAACGCACCAGCGCGCAATAACAGCGCCAGATCGCGGGCCTCTTTAGGTGAGTCCAGACCGGTGATTTGAAATTTGCTGCCCAGTTGTGCACGTATCGTTGCAACGTTTATCACTTCCTGGTGCTTTTCAAAAATCAGTTTATCGTTTTCGTTACGCTCGCCCGTGGCCTTGTATTCAATAAACACCGTCGCCATTGGCTTGCCGATGTTACCGCGTGTGCCGCGTGACATTTTGCTGCCCCCCTCGGAGTCCAGAGAAATGTTCACGTTAGGCAGCCCGTATTCATCGACCCCGGCGGTGGCATCGACAATGTGGCTGCCAGTCAGCATGACGCGCTTGTCCAGCAGGTTTGGATTGCCCTGCTGGTCTTCAATTAACATTGAGCCCGGAGGAACCCGGCCACTGATGGCATCACGCACATCATTGTCCTGATCCACCATTCTGAACTCAAGGGTTGCCGTAGCGTTCAGAATTTCTTTGGCACGTGCAGTGTCCTGTATGCCTGGTAGCTGAACCACAATGCGATCGGCGCCCTGCTTTTGTACCAGCGGCTCGGCAACACCCAGTTGGTTTACCCGGTTACGGATAATCGTGATGTTTTGCTTTACCGCGTTGTCGCGGATTTGCTGAAGCTTGTCTTCAGAAAATGTTGCCCGTAATTCGAGATCACCCACCTGCTCGAAGGTCAGGTCGCGGAACTGGTTACGCAGGAAAAATTCGGCGCTGTCCAGTGTGTCTTCGTCGCGAAAGGTGATATCCACATAGTCATCACGCTGAACCACAGTGCGATAGCGCAAATCCTCTTCACGCAAAGATGTACGGAAACTGCTTTCAGCATCTTCCAGCGATTTGAGGATCACCTCACTCATGTCCACTTCCATCAGGAAGTGCACACCACCGCGCAGATCCAGTCCCAGCTTCATCGGTGTACCGCCCAGATCTTCCAGCCACTGCGGCGTATCGGGTGCCAGGTTCATAGCAACGTAATAGTCGCCGCTGAATGTTTGTTCGAGGGTTTCACGCGCAACCAGCTGACTTTCAGCATTCTCAACGCGCACCAGAATTTGCTCATTTTCAAATTCTACACGCTTGGGCGTTATGCCTTTTTTGTTGAGCGCCTGCTTCACCTGCTCGACCATAGGCTCGGTCACTGTGGCGTCACGGCCTGCAGAAATCTGCACCGCATGATCTTCGCCATACAGGTTTGGAAGGGCATAGAGTGCGCAGATGCTGATGACCAGAACAGCCGTCAGCACCTTCCAGATTGAATTTTTATTTAACACAGCACATTCCTTTTAGCCGGGGCCGGGCATGCTTCCCGGTCCCGGCATAAGACAGTTATAGCGACTTCATTGTGCCTTTCGGCAGCACGGCAGTAACCGAGGTCTTTTGCACCACGATGTTATTGGTCTCGTTAAGGGCAATTTCGATAAAGTCTTTATCTTCTGCCACTTTGGTAATGCGACCTACCAGGCCGCCCTGAGTCAGAATCTCATCCCCTTTACTCAGAGATGACACCAGGTTTTTGTGCTCTTTCACACGCTTTGCTTGTGGACGATACAACAGGAAGTAGAAAATCAGACCAAAAACAGCCAGCATGATCAGCATTTCAAATCCGCCACCGGCCTGGCCACCAGCAGATTGTGCATAGGCGTTAGAAATAAATAAGCTCATAGTATTCCCCAATAATTATCGTTGTTATAGTGCCGGTACCGGCAACCCTTTTTGTTCATAAAACTCGGCAACAAAGGCGTCGAGAGCATTGTCAGCAATTGCATCACGAAGGCCCTGCATAACCCGCTGATAATATCGCAGGTTATGAATAGTATTTAATCGCGCGCCCAAAATTTCATTACATTTATCAAGATGATGCAGGTACGAGCGTGAATAGTTCTGACAGGTGTAACAGTCACAGTTTTCATCCAGCGGCGAGGTATCATTACGATGCTTCGCGTTGCGGATTTTTACCACTCCTTCTGTCACAAACAAATGCCCGTTACGCGCATTACGCGTTGGCATCACACAGTCGAACATATCCACACCACGGCGCACTGCCTCAACAATATCCTCTGGCTTACCCACGCCCATCAGGTAACGTGGCTTGTCTGCAGGAATTTTGGGAGCGGTATGCTCGATAATGCGGATCATGTCTTCTTTTGGCTCCCCCACTGACAAACCGCCAATGGCGTAACCATCAAACCCAATGTCCTCAAGGCCCGCCAATGAGATATCCCGCAACTCTTCGTACATGCCGCCCTGGATAATACCGAACAGCGCTGATGTGCTGTCACCGTGCGCATCTTTGCTGCGTTTGGCCCAGCGCAGTGACATTTCCATCGACAGTCGCGCTTCCTGCTCGGTTGCCGGAAACGGTGTGCATTCGTCAAAAATCATGACGATATCTGAGCCAAGCTCACGCTGGACTTCCATCGACTTTTCGGGTGTCAGCAGGATCTTTTCACCATTGATGGGTGAGCGAAATGTGACCCCTTCTTCGGTAATTTTTCTCAAATCGCCGAGACTGAAAACCTGAAAACCGCCAGAGTCAGTGAGGATCGGCTTTTGCCAGTGCATAAAATCATGCAGGTCGCCATGCTGTTGGATGATCCCGGTTCCCGGACGCAGCATCAGATGGAAGGTATTGCCCAGACAAATGTGGGCCCCGCTGTCTTCCAGTTCCTCGGGTGTCATGCCCTTGACTGTTCCGTAGGTGCCCACCGGCATAAACGCCGGGGTCTCGACTTCCCCGCGTTCAAAGATCAGCTTTCCCCGTCGGGCACCGTTATCTGTATTTAACAACTCAAATTGCATTACTGCATTCCTGTTTACTGCGCGTCTTACGCAGGGTGTAACAAAATTGGCGGCGATTATACCAGCATTCGGACTGAGATCATTCCCCCTTGTCCATGAATCTGGTCAGCCGGTCGGTTACTGATCTTTACCGTGGGCACCTTCTATAAACATACTGTCGCCATAGCTGAAAAACCGGTATTCGCGCTCAATCGCTTGCTCATAGGCGTGCATCACGTTGTCCCTGCCTGCAAATGCGCTAATCAGCATCATCAGTGTCGACTCCGGCAGGTGGAAGTTGGTAAACATGGCGTCAACCACTTTAAATTTAAAGCCCGGATAAATAAAAATGTCGGTATCAGCGTAAAAAGGCAGTATTGGCTTGTCCGAGGCTTCTGCTGCAACAGCCGCTGATTCCAGCGAGCGCACCGACGTGGTACCTACCGCAATGACTCTCTTGCCGGCGGCCTTGGTCGCCACTACCGCATCTGCCACTGCCTGCGGGACTTCAGCATATTCAGCATGCATCTGGTGTTCAAGGATGTTATCCACCCGCACGGGTTGAAACGTACCGGCGCCCACATGCAGCGTCACAAACGCAATGTTTACGCCTTTCTCTTTGAGCGCAGCCATAATAGCGTCGTCAAAATGCAGCCCGGCGGTAGGCGCAGCCACCGCCCCTGGCTTCTGGTTATACACAGTTTGATAGCGCTCTTTATCGCTACTTTCGTCCGGCCTGTCGATATAGGGAGGAAGCGGCATATGACCGTGAGCTTCGAGCAACGCCAGCGCCGTTTCAGTATGATTAAACTCAACCTCGAACAATGCACCCTGCCGACCGGTTACGGTTACATGAACCTGCTCTTCCAGGGTGAGCTGGGTCCCTGGTTTAGGCGCCTTGCTGGCGCGCACATGCGCCAGCGCACGATGATCATCCAGTAACCGTTCAATCAATACTTCTACCTGCCCTCCCGTCTGCTTTTTGCCCAACATCCGCGCGGGGATCACCCGGGTGTTATTAAACACCAGCAAATCCCCCTCCTCTACCAGGGAAAGCATGTCGGTAAACATCGTGTGGTTAATATGACCACTTTTCCCATTGAGGTGTAACAACCGGCTGGCTGTACGATCAGGGGTCGGGTACTTAGCAATAAGGTGGTCAGGGAGAGTAAAATTAAAATCTTGTCTTTTCACGGTTGGGTAATCACTTTTATCGGCGCTGTCGTTCCGGGCTGCGCATATCGCATTATGTGTATGGCTCACGCGCCAGTGGAACCAGAGATGCCGGCCACCGCCGGATGCCTTGCCCGGGTATAATAAATGCGCGTAGTTTACCTGTAATAATGCATAAGGTCAGTACCGCTGTTGCTTACTTACTGGTCTTCCTGGCTCAGATCGGACAGAATTTCCTCAAGCATATCGACGGTCACGGGTCGTGCACGCAGCACCATCAGTATTTGCAAGAGCAAATCTGCCCCCATAATTCCTTTATTCACTTTATTACGAAGATTGTCGGCACTTTGCTCGACGCCAATCTCTGCCAGACGGGTACTGAGTGCCTGGTATTTCACGCCTCGCACCGACATTTCTGATTTCACCAGTCGCTGAACGACCTGTCTCCAGCCTTCTTTGACAACCAAAACAAAACCTCAAATGTGAATTATATTTTACATAAACACACTTTTTTACACATAAGGTGCCTATTCGTTATTGACGATTATGGCATAGACTGTCTACACTGCAAGCAACAATATTGGCGTGTCAGCGAATACCCGTTACAGTATTGAGCGGTAAATTCGCTTCACAGGTTAAGGAGACAGAACATGAGTTGGGATCTACAGAGCATCGAAGCTTTGTTCACCGAGTACGATGATTTCGTGGTAACCCGCGAGGAAAATTGTCTGCTCATCGCAAACCAGGACGGCCTTGACGCCTGGCTGGCCATCAGCGGTGAGCAGATTCTGGTTGAAAGTCTGCTTTTCGCAGCCTCACAGGTTGCGGACAAAGCCGCATTAGATCACGACATTCTGTCAACGCATATGGTATTTCCGTTAACCACCGTCGGTATTTCGACTGTGGCTGGCGAGGAGTACTACACTGCTTTTGGTGCGCTCAGTGCGCAGTCCAAAGCCGAGAGCATCGTTATTGAGGTGGAAACGCTGTTTCAGAACGTTGCATCGTTTCTTGATGCCTACGAAACCCATCTCAAATAATCTGTCACTGTAGGAGAAGCGAAATGTCAGTGTGGAAAAAACTTATCACCGCTGTTAAAGGCGGTGCGACGGAAGCCGCCCAGTCGGTCGCAGATAGTCAGGCGATACGAATTCTTGAGCAGGAAATCCGGGAAGCCAAAGAAGAGTTGCGCAAGTCTGACCATGCGCGCACCCAAATCCTGGCGAAATGCAAGTTGTCGCAGCAAAAAATTGATAGCTTTAACAGCTCGATTGCAGAGTATGAAGCCCATGCGCGGAAGGCTGTGGACTCTGATCGCCAACTGGCACTTGACTGTGCACAGAAGGTATCCGATTTAAAAGAAGAGCGCGAACAGGAGCAAAGCTACCTGGATCAGTTTCAGCAGTCGGAAAAAAAGCTCGCGCAGAATATTCAGCAAGCCAGGGCAAACCTTCGTCGTCTGGAGCAACAGGTCGATATGGTGAAAGCCACTGAAAGTGTTCAGAAAGCCCAGGTGGCGGTATCGTCACGGCATACTGGCGCAAACAGTAAAATGAAAACGGCCACCGAATCCTTAAGCCGCATTCAGGATCGACAGAAGCTGCGTGGTGCCGAACTTGAAGCGGCGGAGGAGCTGGCGTCCAGCGAGTCCAGCGACGATCTTGAAAAGCGTTTGTCTGAAGCCGGTATCAAAGGCGGTAAATCCTCTGCCGACGATGAACTTAGCCGCATTCTGGGTAAGTAACCAAATGGTTTCATTTGGTCAGAGTAGCTAAGGTCAGTCACAGGCTAACTGTAATACACCTGGCGCCCTCCGGGGCGCCTCTTACGAATTTAAAGCGCGGGTCATGCCATGACGCCATGGACGAGAATAAAAAAAGTAATGCTGCGCTACTTTTCCGAGTCGCGCTGGTACACCATACTCGGTAGTACTGTTTTCTATGCTCTGAGCAGCTACGTGTTGTTGTACGGGGCCGGCGAAAACGCCCTCACCCAGCAAACTGACTACTTTTACTGGCTGGCGGTCACCGCCTCTACGGTTGGTTACGGCGATCTGTCTCCGGTTACCCCCGCAGGTAAATTAATTGTCGCCCTGTATGTGATTCCTGTGGGGTTAACACTGTTTGCTATGGTCATCGGCCGGATAGCGGCCTGGGTTTCGGAACAATGGAGAAAGGGGTTGCGAGGAATGAGAAGTCTGCATGTTAACGATCATATTCTGGTTATCGGCTGGAATGAGCATCGCACTATGTTGCTACTGGGTTTATTGTTACAGGAACGGGAATTTGTACCGAGCCGCCCGGATATTGTGCTATGCGTGAAAGCGGATATTGAAAATCCGCTGCCGGGTCAGGTTGAGTTTGTGCGTGTGGAGTCCTTCAACAAAGACGCTGACATGGACCGGGCCTGTGTGGCCTCCGCCAGTACTATTTTAATCGATAACCCGCAGGATGACGTTACCATGACGACGGCGTTGTATACCTCGCAGCGTAACCCCGATGCTCACCAGGTTGCCTATTTTACCGATGACTCATTGGTAACGCTGTTACAGCAACACTGCCCGAAGGTAGAGTGTACCCCCAGTGTCGCCGTCGAGATGCTGGCAAAAGCGGCCTTCGATCCGGGCTCCAGTATGCTTCATCATGACTTGCTCAGCGTTGACGAAGGGCAGGCGCAATTTTCCGTGGCGATCCCGCAAGGTGGTGACGCAGTGTCGGTGGAAAAACTGTTTGTGAACCTAAAAAAACGCTATGACGCTATCTTTATTGGCTACGCCCCGGGGGGCGCGTACAAAGATATGGTGGTTAACCCGGACCTTACCACTGAGATCAACCCAGGCGACAAAATTTTCTACATTGCCGATGCGCGGATCCATCACATTGACTGGGCCGCACTTGGCGTGTAACCGGAGGACAATCTATGTTCAGTAAGCTGTTTGGCAACAAAGCACAGGATAGCAAACCCCGGACACCGGAAATTATGGGGTTATATTTGGGCGGCTCATTTGAACTTGATGATTTGAAGCTGAAGTTGCTGGAGCCCGAGTTAAGCATTGAAGGGGCAGCCCGTTCCCAGTTAATTCAGGCTGTCGGCCGGGCGGAACTTGACAGTGGTGGTACGCTACTGCGCTTCTATACCGATGACGAGGCGTTTTTACAGGTCGTGTGCGACGGCGGTGAGACCGAGAGCCATATTAATGATGTCAAGCTCTGGCATTTTTACGATACCCAGACCATTGGTTCTGAAGCCCAGTGGAAAGATGCGCTTGATAACCTTATTTCTCAGCCCACCTATACCCTTGATGGCAAGGCATTTACGCGGGTATGGGACGCGGTAGGCGATACCTCGCCACCTGTCGCGGTGACCGAGAAAACCTACGAGGAAGACGGTGATGTCAGTATGACCGACCAGTTCATGATGTTGTATGAACGTCCGCTGGATAACGGCCGCACAGAGTCGTTACTGGTTGTCGGGGAAGAAAAAATTGTTGGAAATAACGCTGACCGGTGCCTGGTAATCAGTACCGGTTTTGATATTGAACCTGCCGATATAACAATTAACGGATAATAAGGACTTGTGATGGAAATGATCATGAACTCGCTGGCCGGCCTGGATAACTTCGCCCTGTATTTTGCGGTGTCGATTGTGTTTATCTTTCTGTTCAAGCTGGTGTACGCACTGGTGACCCCGCACGATGAGTGGAAGCTGGTAAAAGAAGATAAAAATGTCGCTGCGGCCGTGGGGTTCGGCGGTGCACTTATCGGTTTTGCGATTGCCCTTGCAGGCGCAGCGTCAAACTCCATCGCGCTGCTTGATTTTGCGATCTGGGGCGTGGTGGCGATCATTGCCCAGTCGCTGGCGTTTGCCTTACTGCGCTTTACATTTATGCCTAAAATCGCCGAACGCATTAACAATAACGAAGTCTCTGCCGGCGTAATGCTGGCCTGTATGTCGGTCGCCGTCGGATTGCTCAACGCAGCCTGCATGACCTATTAAGGAGGCGCTATGAGTCAGCAAAAACGCAGTAAGCACATTAATCTTATCCATATGCGCAAAGCCTTTGCACTTAAACCGCTGGCAGTAGGCGTGGCGGGCGTGCTGCTGAGTGCCTGTACCCAGCGCCAGGATGCGGAAATATATACGTCCCTGGATGAGTGCAAAAGCGACTATCCGGAGGCGCCAGAGCGCTGTGAAGCTGCTTATGAGCGGGCAATCAGTGAAGCCGAGCGTACGGCACCACGGTTTGATCGTGAAACTGACTGTGAATACGAGTTTGGTGATAACCGCTGTCAGTATGTGCAGACCAGCAGCGGCAGCTTTTTTATGCCGTTTATGGCCGGTTATATGGTCAGTCAGCTGATGTCCCCGAACCGCTATTACTCCCAGCCGCTGTATACGTCCACATCGCCCTATTCGTCATTTCGCTCACGCTGGGTTACCGCTGACGGTTATGTGTTTGACGGTAATATCCGCAAGCGCAACTACCGGGTACGGCCTGACACCCTAAAGCAAAAACCAACGGTCACACGCACGATGAGTCGCGGCGGATTTGGCAGCAGTGTGCGTGCCAAATCGAGTTGGGGCAGTTCACGTTCAGGCTGGGGCGGTTAATCCATGTTACGTCTTCCCTGCCAGCCTCGCGGAGGCTGGCAGCAGCTTGCTACGGAGTTCGGGTTTCACTTTCATACTATGTACGGCGAGCCATACTGGGACGAGTCGGCGTACTATCAGTTCACACTAAACCAAATCGAGCGTGACCTTGAAGATCCCACCGCCGAACTTCATCAGATGTGCCTGCATGTGCTCGATAAAGTGATCAGCGACGACGCGCTGATGAGGCGCTTCTGCATTCCCGAGGCGCACTGGGATTTGGTACGCAACAGTTATCTGGCGAGGGATCCAAGCTTATATGCGCGGTTGGATCTGGTGTACGATGGCACGCACCCGGCCAAGTTACTGGAAAATAACGCCGACACCCCTACCAGTTTATACGAGACCGGATTCTGGCAATGGTTATGGCTGGAGCAACAGGTCGACAGGCAGGTTTTGCCCCGCCAGGCTGATCAGTTTAATAGCCTGCAGGAGAAGCTGGTACACCGCTTTGGCGTTATCGCCGCGCATTACGGTATCGGGCAAATGCACTTTGCCTGTTGTCAGGATACCGATGAAGACCGCGGCACCGTGCAGTATTTGCAGGACTGCGCGGCATCAGCCGGACTGGCCACCGACTTCGTGTTTATAGAAGATATCGGCTTGTCGGAAAACGGTTACTTTACCGACTTGCACGACGCGCCTGTCACCGACTGCTTTAAGCTTTACCCCTGGGAGTTTATGCTGCGTGAGCCCTTTGCAGATGCGCTCTCCTCCGCTGGAGTAAACTGGGTTGAACCGCCTTACAAAGCCGTTTTGTCTAATAAAGCGCTGCTGCCTTTGCTGTGGCAGGAGTTTAAGGGACACCCAAACCTGCTGCCGGCCTACTTCGACGATGAGCAGCCTGACGAAACACTCGCCGACGCATGGATAAAAAAGCCGCTGTTTTCCCGCGAAGGGGCGAATATCTCACTGATTGAGCATGGTAAAGAATCTGTATTAAGCGATGGGCCGTATGGTGAAGAAGGATTTGTGCGACAGGCATACCACAGCCTGCCCCGATTCGGCGATTACTTCACGCTTATCGGTAGCTGGCTGATTGGCGATGAGCCGGCGGGGATCTCCATCCGGGAAGATAGCAGCAAAATTACCCAGGATTTATCACGCTACCTTCCGCACATTATTGTTTAGCCTTCTGTGACAGGATGCCTGTTATGAAAATCATTGCCACCGTCAAACAACAGCTCACATTACTGGGTGTTGTTGCCGGTATCCTTCTGTTGCTGGAAGTAATTAATGTTGTTACCGGTAACTGGCTGAATCAATTCGGCCTGCTGCCCCGGCATTGGTATTCTCTGCCTTTTATTTTTACCGCCCCGTGGCTGCACGCGACCCCGGCCCACCTGCTGACCAACCTGCTGCCGCTGTTGTTATTCATGTGGCTGACCATGCAATGGGGATCGAAACTGTTCATTAAGGTGTCACTCATGACCATGGTGGTTAGCGGGCTAAGCGTCTGGCTGTTTGCCCGCGGCGCTATACATCTTGGCGCCAGCGGGATGTTGTATGGCTATTTCGGCTTCCTGCTACTGGCCGGTTTTACCTCTGGCCGTTTTCGCTACCTGCTTATTTCAGTCATCGTCATCGCACTTTACGGCGGCATGCTGGTTGGCGTTTTACCAACCCAGCGTTTTATTTCCTTTGAATATCATTTGTTTGGATTTTTAGCCGGATTGCTCAGCGCCTGGACTTGGGCACGCCGTAACAATACCGTATAATCGCGCTATCGCATTATTGAGTTGTAGATATGACAAACGCGCAACAATCTAAACAAAACCAAAGCTTTTTCGGAAACCTGGCGTTCAATATAATTATTCCGGTGGTACTTATGAGCTACGCCAGTGACGAAGCGTATCTTGGCCCAGCCTGGAGTATTATTGCCGCGCTTATCTTTCCGATTGGTTATGGCCTGTGGGATTTGCGCGACTCCGGCAAGGTCAATATGTTTTCCGTGTTGGGGATCATCAGCGTTATTTTAACAGGCGGAATAAGCCTGCTGGAGTTACCCGCCCAGTATATTGCAATCAAAGAGGCGGCGATTCCGGCATTCATTGGCCTGGCGGTGCTGGTGACGCAGTACACCGAAAAACCGCTGGTTAAAATGCTGGTGCTTAATGAACAACTGATCAACTGGCCGCGTCTTAATCAGGCACTGGATGAAAAAAATAAGCAGCGCGAATTTCACCAGAAGATGGCACGCAGTTCTTATATCGTTGCCAGTTCATTCTTCTTATCTGCAGTCCTCAACTACGTGTTGGCAAAAGTCATACTGGTCAGTGAGCCAGGTACCACCGCCTACACTGAAGAGCTTGGCCGGATGACCGCGCTGAGTTATCCGGTGATTGTTATCCCCAGTATGATCCTGCTGATGGGCGCGCTGTTTTATTTATTTAAGCAAATAAAAAGCATTACCGGTGAGGATCTGGAGCACTTCATAAACCAGTGATGCCGGTGAGCCAGTTTTTCGGTATTACGTAGTCATATTGGCAGCACGTAAGCCTGGAAAACTATGCTAACTATTGAGCAACTCACCAAGCAATTCAGCGGCACGACCTCCCCACAAATCGATCGCCTGGGGCTGTCCGTCGCGTCAGGTAAATCGGTCAGCATACAGGGCGCCTCCGGTTGCGGAAAATCCACATTACTGTCACTAATTGCCGGTTTTGAACGGCCAGACAGCGGCTCTATCCACTTCAATGAGAGGTCACTGAATTTCAGGCGGGCGCGCGATGCAGACCGCTTTCGCCGCACCCAGTTAGGTGTCATTTTTCAAAGTTACAACTTACTCGACTGCCTGACGGTCTGGGACAACATTGCCTTTCCTGCCCGCCTCAAAGGCAACGCCGATCGCACATACCAGCGCGATATGATGGACAAGCTTGGCATCCGTGAATTGCAAAACGCGCACATTCAGCAGCTTTCCGGCGGCGAGCAACAACGTGTCGCCATTGCGAGGGCACTATGCCACCGACCGGCCCTGGTGCTGGCCGACGAGCCTACCGGCAACCTCGATGAGCAGACCAGCGATGAGGTAACGGCGGCACTGATAAACACCTGCAGACAAACCGGTACCACGCTGCTGTTGGTCACGCATGCCTCGGAGGTGGCCAGACAGACCGACGAGGCCTACCGGCTTCACAACGGCAGACTTGAGTCCGCCGATACCACGGTGCAAAGCCACTGATGCGCATTGTGGCGCTGGTACTCGTCACTCTTCTGGCATTCGCCCGACGACGGCCGTGGGAGCCGTTGCTGATTATTTTTTCCATCATGGTGGCCTGCGCAGGACTCACAGCAGTGAGCCTAATAAACGACAGTGCAGGAAGCAATAATCCGCCGACGGATAACAGTTGGACGCGCCCGTACCTGACTATCACTGCAACATCCCCGTCTCAGCCGCTTCGCCGTAGCGACTACGCACTGTTGCGACGGGCCGGCTTTGATGAGATTGTCGCCGTTACCCGGGCTGAGGCCAGTGTTGGCTGTGAGGCGCAAACAACTCATCCTCTGAATATTGTTGGCATAGACAGCGTTGGCGCGTTTAGCCACCATCGTACGAACGGCAAGCGCCAGAGCTCAACACCAGTTTCTGACCAGGTTTCCTCCGGTATTGCGCTGTCGTCTGCTACCCTGGCTTTGCTCGGATGCAGTGGCAACGCATTAACGTTAGCCGACAGCACGCTCCCCCCAGCCACTTTACTGGGGTCAGTACCTTACGGCGTTGTGCTCATGGATATCGATGTGTTTTATTCACTTTTCTCACTTAAGCAGACCCCACTAAGTGAACTGATTGTCGCTGACCCGATGACGGCGCCGCGCTTAGCGACGCTGAACGATTTTCTGCCAGCGCATCTGCAGGTCAATGTCCTGCCCAGGCTTGCCGGTCATAACGAAATGAGCGAAAGTTTTCAGTTAAACCTTTGGGCAATGGGGGCGCTGATGGCCATCGTCAGTCTGTTTATTGTCATTAACGCGCTCAACCTGATGTATCGCGCCCGGTTACCGTCTCTGGTGCGCCTGCGACAGACCGGTGTCAGCACCCTGCACCTCTCACTCGCTCTGGCAGTTGAGCTGGTTATGTACACCGGCATTGCCTGTTTACTGGGTGTCACTCTCGGGGCCTGGCTGACGCTGACATTCACGCCGGCGATTGCCAGTACCTTCACGTCCCTGTTTAGCCTTGATTATGTGCAGGCACAGCCGGTATTTCTGGACCTGTTTATTCAGGCATGGCTACTGAGTATGCTGGCGCTGAGCATGTTCTTGATCGTCCCCGTACTGCGCCTGTCACGTCTTCTGACGTTCAAAGCCTCGCTGTCACGCAACGCGCTGCCGCTCTGGCCAGGTTTGCTGGCGTTGGGCATCGCACTGATTGCACCGGCGTTCGCATTTGATACCGTCAGTGCACTTGCGGTTGTGGGGGTCAGCCTGGTGTGTGGCTGCCTGTGTATACTGTCCTGGCTGCCGCCACTGCTTGCCACACTGGCCCGCCATGTTCCTCGCCGCATGCCGCTGCTCCATTACAGTACGGCCAGTGCCGTGCAACTTTCTCATCGCACCCGAATGGCCGTGTGCGCGTTCTTTACTGCACTGAGTGCGAACATTGCGATGAATGTGATGACCGACAGTTTTCGCCAGGCTACCTATGACTTGGTAGAAAACCGGCTAAGCGCCGATGCCTACCTTTACAATGTTGACAGTCCCCGGCAACTCCCGGCGCCGGCATCTGTTACCCTGACACCGGTATACCGCAGCGACATACAAATTGACAGCATGCCTGCGCGGGCGCGCAGTTACCCCTCCACCTTTCGGGCCAAACAGGGGCTGGTGACAGACAGTATTGCGCCGGATGCCTGGACGTTGTTCGCTGATGACGAAGGCGTATTTATTAATCAACAACTGGCATTTCGGCGCGCATTGTCCCTCGGTGACAGTATCGATATCACGTTTACAGCCGGCATCAAGGACAATTACCGCGTGGTCGGCATATATCCTGACTATGGCAATCCGGACAGTCAGGCATTAGTCAGTATTGACCGTCTTGCCACGGCTTCGAATTTTAGCGGCGTAGTAAGCGTTGAGTTTATGCCGTCGATGTCCGCAAAGACGATTGCTGACTGGAGGAGTTCGCTTCCCGACGATATTGACTATTATTCCTCGAGTGAGCTGCTAACCCTGTCGATGAAGGCGTTTGAACAAACATTTACTGTCACCCGCGCGCTCAATATCGCCACATTGAGTGTCGCCGCGCTGTCGTTTTTACTGGCGATGATCACTGTCAGCCTGGATATTCGTCCTCAACTGTCCCTGCTTCGCAGCCTGGGACTGAGTTCACTGGCTATCCACCTGGCACTTTTCAGTCAGTATGTATTACTGTGTACCGGCACCGCGCTGCTTGCGTTACCAGCAGGGATTGCGCTGTCCTGGGTATTTATTTACCGGGTCAACCGCTACGCATTTGATTGGGTATACCCGCTTAGTGTCGATCCCGGCGTATTGCTTTCCAGCGCACTGTACAGTGTCGCGGCAATGCTGATCGTGCTACTTATTCCATTATCACGCCTCAGGGCACGCGTGGATTTGCGTCAGGAGGTCACACTGTGAAAGGTGCCTGCGTGATACTGATAGTGTCCACACTGTTAACGGCAGCCTGCCAGGATCCATCAGAAAAACCGGTGAGGCAATCGCCTTTCAGTCACACCACTGCTCAGCAGGGGGCTGCTAAATCGGTGTCAGCAGCTACCCCGGTGCGCTTGCCTCAGGATCACGCAAGCCACCCTGAGTTCCGGCTCGAATGGTGGTACTTCACCGCCTCGGTCGAGTCTGGTGACGGCACCCCTTTTGGACTCCAGTTTACGCTTTTTCGATTGCGACAGCCGCAGAGCCCGCCGAGCCACTGGTCTGACGGTCAGCGATGGCTCGCACACGCTTCGGTACATAGTCCTGACACCCATTATTTTGAAGAAAAAGTTGCCCGGGGCGGCGTAGGCAACGCCGGCGTCACCGCTGTACCGTTTGTTGCATATATTGATGACTGGCAATGGCAGGCCAGTAGATCCGCTTTACCGGGCGAGCTATTGCCTGCAGATCTGACATTCTCTGTGAGTGACGAAGCGCGTGTGACGCTGGCGCTGACCGCCAACGGGCCTGCTGTACTTCACGGTGATAACGGGTTCAGCGTGAAGTCGGCCGACGGTGTATTTCGCTCTTACTACTATAGCCTGCCCTTCATCGGTGTCAGGGGAATACTGACGCTTGCCGGAGAAGAGATTACGCTTCAGGGTGAAGGCTGGTTTGATCACGAATGGACCAGCCAGCTTGCCCGTGACGATGCGCTGGGCTGGGACTGGCTGTCATTATCATTAGATGACGGGCGCAAGCTGATGGCGTTTACCATGTATACCGGTGATCAGGCCGCGTACACCACCGGCACCCTGATATCTTCTGCTGGCAAGGCCCGCACCCTGACCGCTGCTGACATCAGCCTTATCCCGGTTGGCTATGAGCAACTTAACGCGATGCGGCTGCCGGTAGAATGGCAGGTAACCGTACCGTCAGCCGGGCTCAAACTGAAAATAGCCCCCTTCAAACCGGGTCAGTGGAACCCGGGCTTAGTCCCGTATTACGAAGGCCGGGTAGAAGTAAGCGGCAGTCATAGCGGCAAGGGCTTTCTGGAACTGACAGGCTATCAGAATTAATACACCGACCAGTTTATCCGGCGGGTCAGTGACTCAAGCGCCGCAACGCCTAGCACAGAATTCCCCATCTCATTGAGAGCCGGAGACCAGACACATAACGAAAAGCGCCCCGGAACCACCGCCACAACTCCGCCTCCAACCCCGCTCTTACCGGGGAGCCCCACCTTAAAGGCAAACCGACCCGCTTCATCGTAAAGACCACTCGTGGCAAGCAACGCATTCACCTGGCGGGTTTCATCTTTGTTTAGAATATCGGACTCACTAAACACACAATGGCCACGATTTGCCAGAAAATTCATGCTGCGCGCCAGATCTTTACAAGTCATTTCAACAGCACAGTTATTGAAATAATTCTGAAGCACCGCCTCAACATCGTTATCAAAATTGTTGTAAGCCTTCATCAGGTAAGCCATCGCCGCATTTCTGGAACGATTTTCAAATTCTGAGTCGGCCACATCATGGTTCGAAAAAATACTGTCATTGCCTGAAAGGCGCCGCACGAAATCCCGCATAGCAAGGTGTGGCGAGGCAAAACGCGACTCATTCATGTCGCTGATCACCAGTGCGCCGGCATTGATGAACGGGTTGCGCGGAATGCCACTTTCATACTCCAGTTGCACCAGTGAGTTAAATGGCAGGCCCGACGGCTCGCAGCCAACCCGGTCCCACAATCCCTCGCCGTAATGGTTCATGGCCATCACTAAGCTAAACAGTTTAGAAATACTTTGGATGGAAAAGGGCGTATCCGCATCCCCGACGCTGGTGACGTCACCGTTGTTATCACAAATCGCTATACCGAACTGCGCAGGGTCGACGCAGGCGAGCGCAGGAATATAGTTTGCCACCCTGCCCTGCCCGAGCATGGGTTTAACATCTTCATAGATTTCGTTCAGCAATGTCTGCATAGCGACCCGTGGCGATAAATAAAAATGGAGATGTCCGGTCTGAGGCGCAGGCCGGACACGCTTGGTTACTGGCAGCGCCAGTCTTCTTTAAAGTCGCAGGCATCGCTGTTATCTGCTTGCTGCGCATCGGTTGGTACCGTGCCAGAAGACTGGCCAGAGGGGGGAGTCTGATGCTGCAGAAAGCCGAAAATAGTTTTAGCGATATCGGTATTGTCGTACTGGCCCAACAGCGCGTCACTTCCTGCCCCGAACGCAAACACTTCCACATCAACGCCGGTATGTCCGCTGGTCGTCCAGCCTGTGTTTGTTTTATCATCCAAAAATGCTTTTAAATCCGCTTCCCGTTTGTCTACGTTGTCAACGCCGGCGAGTTCATCAAAGCGCTTGCGTTCTTCGTCGTTAAGCGCAAAGCCAAGCTGCGCCTCAACAAATTCACCGGGTGCAGACTCACCTGTCATCTGCTCGGCAATGGTCATCACTGACGCTTTCATGCCTGACAGATATTCAGGGCTCCAGCGATAATCCCCCCGGGCCCCTACCGTTAAGCCGCCGGTGCTGTGATCCGCCGTCAGGATCACCAGAGTGTCGGGGTTTGCCTTTACATAATCCTGCAGCATTTCCATGGTTTGCGCCAGGTCATGCATTTCTGCCATAGCAGAAGCGATATCATTGGCATGGCCAGCCCAGTCAACCTGACTGGCTTCAATCAATAAAAAGAAGCCCTGCTCGCTTTCCAGATGCCTGATGGCCTGCTCAGAAAGATAGGACAGGCGGTTTTGACGACGGTCATCCAGTGCGGCCGGCAGTGCAACATCGGCAAACAACCCCAGAACATTACTGCCTGTGGGTATTGCCGCCAGCCTGTTGTAAGTATCGGCATACTGATAGCCGTCGTCGATAAACTCAGCAAGCAGGTCACGATCGTCACGTTCGAAATAACGGGTCCCGCCACCCAACATCACGTCAGCAATATGGCGACCATTGACGCGATTATCAAAAAAGTCGTTCGCAATCGCATCGTAGTTCTTTCGGCTTGGATCATGCGCTATGTATGACGCCGGGGTTGCATGCACAATTTGAGATGTCACTGCCAACCCGGTTCGTTTGCCCGTCTGCTTAGCGCGCATCATAACCGACTCAACCGGCTCTTTGAGGGGGTCAACACCAATTGCACCGTTATAGGTTTTTACGCCGCTTGCCAGTGCTGTTGCTGCCGCTGCCGAATCAGTCACGTAACCTGACTCTTTGGCAGGATAGGTCGCTGCATTACCCACGAGTATGGAGTCAAACACTACTGGCTCGACAGCGTCGGTCGCAGGATCGTCTTTGTAATTGCGGTAGGCCGTTGTATAGGCCGGTCCCATACCGTCTGCCACAACCATGATGATGTTACGCGGGGTCTGATTATGCTCGGTGTGTGCCACAGGTTTAGCTGTAGACTGCATACAGCCTGCAAAGGCAACACTGGCCAGCACTGTCAGCCCGATAAGTGGTTTTGTCATAAATGCATCCATGAATTTTCAGTGTCACTAGTGTAATGCACAGGCAGAACTCGAACAATTTCAATCCCGTGAATACCCTCAATGCCGCGGCAAGTTGTAGCACTCCCCTCACGATGAAATTCACACCATGAATGATGAAAATCTAAATTATACATTTTTTTTATCACCACCACCGGACTAGGATGAAATGGAATTAACGAGAACGCATTGCTGCGTAATCAAAAGAAAGTAAATCGTAACGTCGGGAGAGACACGCATGTCGCAATATCAACAAGACATTGACAATTTCGCTTCATTAAAAGCCACCCAAAACGGAACCTGGGACCGAATCGATCCTGAGTACGCGGCACGTATGAAAATTCAGAACCGTTTCAAGACCGGTCTGGACATCGCTCGCTACACAGCAGCCATCATGCGCAAGGATATGGATGCGTATGATGCTGACCCGTCTAAATATACCCAGTCACTGGGATGCTGGCACGGCTTTGTTGGCCAACAGAAAATGCTTTCGGTGAAAAAGCACCAGGGCACAACGCAAGGCAGTTACCTTTACCTTTCTGGCTGGATGGTTGCCGCACTTCGCTCTGAGTTTGGTCCGCTTCCGGACCAATCGATGCACGAAAAGACCTCGGTTCCTGCACTGATTGAAGAGTTATATACCTTTCTTCGCCAGGCCGACGCCCGGGAGCTTGGCGATCTGTTTAAGACGCTTGATGCCGTAAAAGCAAGCGGCGGTGATACCAGCGAAATCGAAGCACAAATTGATAACTATGAAACGCACATTGTGCCGATCATCGCCGACATCGACGCCGGTTTCGGTAATGAGGAAGCCACCTACCTGCTGGCGAAAAAAATGATTGAGGCCGGTGCCTGCTGCATTCAAATTGAAAACCAGGTATCAGATGCGAAACAGTGCGGTCACCAGGATGGTAAAGTAACCGTCCCTCACGAAGATTTCCTGGCAAAAATTAACGCTGTTCGCTATGCGTTTCTGGAGCTTGGCGTTGATGACGGCGTGATTGTCGCGCGCACTGACTCGCTGGGCGCTGGTCTGACTCAAAAGATCCCGGTATCAACCAGTAAAGGCGATCTGGCAGCGCAGTATAATGCATTCTTAAAAACCACCCCGGTCAACAGTGTTGCAGACCTGGACGATGGTGAAATGGTGATTAAGCAAAATGGTGAGCTGGTTAAGCCAGAACGGCTGCCTAATGGTTTATTCCGGTTTAAAGAAAACACCGGTGTTGAGCGTGTCATACTGGACTGTGTGACGTCATTGCAAAATGGTGCCGACCTGCTGTGGATTGAAACCGAAAAGCCGCACGTTGGTCAGATTGCCGACATGGTTAACGCTATTCGCGAACAAGAGCCAAAAGCGAAGCTGGTGTACAACAACTCACCGTCGTTTAACTGGACCCTGAACTTCCGTCAGCAGGTATTTGATAACTGGCAATCGGCGGGTAAAGATGTGTCTGGCTATGACCGCGACAAGCTCATGGCTGAGGCATATGATGACAGTGAACTGGCAGCCGAGGCTGACGCAAAAATTCGTAGCTTCCAGGCAGATGCGGCCCGTGAGGCAGGTATTTTCCATCACCTGATCACACTGCCGACATACCATACTGCGGCGCTGTCTACTGACAACCTGGCGAAAGGCTACTTTGGTGAAGATGGCATGCTAGCCTACGTCCGGGGTGTCCAGCGTAAAGAAATCCGCGAAGGGCTTGCGTGCGTTAAGCACCAGGCAATGGCGGGGTCTGACTTAGGTGATACACACAAAGAGTACTTCTCTGGTGAAGCCGCCCTCAAAGCGTCGGGCAAAGACAATACAATGAATCAGTTCGACGTATAAGTCGGCGACATCATTGTCAAACAAATCGGGCGCTCAGGCGCCCGTTTTGCGTTATTCATCCCGTTTATTCGACGACATACCGAGCAAAGCGAGTGAGGAATTGAAACAGCCATCCTCAAAACAAACTACAGCATTGAAATATAAGAATTTTATCAGGTTACCTGCTACCTGCCATAAGACTAAAGACCTATCTGACAGTGACCACAAAACCTTTTATACTGTTTGAGGATAATCAAACCGAAAAAGGACATTCCACGCATGAATATCGCCAAAGTAGACCTGAATTTGTTGGTCTATTTAGACGTACTGTTACGAGAAGGAAGCGTAACCAGGGCGGCTAATCAACTCAGTATCACACAGCCGGCTATGAGTAATGGCCTTAAACGGTTACGTGATCTGTTTAAAGATCCCCTGCTGGTGCGTACCAGCGATGGTATGACGCCTACAAAGCGGGCCCTGGAGCTCCAACCGGTAGTGCGCGATGTACTCAGCAAGCTCGAAAGCTCTATCCAGCCGGAAACAGAGTTTGATCCGCTAAACAGCGAGCGCACTTTCAGGATCATGACCAGTGACTATGCTGAAAGTACCCTGTTATTAGAGCTGGTAGGCAAGCTCGCCGAGTTGGCTCCTAACATTACCCTCGACTTAATCACGCCCAGCGACGTAACCTTTCATGATGTCGAACAGGGTAAGGTAGATATGGCCATCAACCGCTTCGATGAGCTGCCACTGTCTTTTCATCAGAAGGTAGT
>CAZDUT010000009.1:21895-29635 GCA_964508695.1 uncultured Alteromonas sp. | reverse complement strand
GCATCCACTTCATCACCGCGGGTGGCCATAAAATCACGTAATTGAACGCTCAATGACGCAGAACGTCCGTGAGGTTTCATTTCCAGATTAAACTCAAAGCGCCGGCCCACCTGCTTCTCTGTCGAAGACCAGGAATACCAGGCACTGTCTTCTTCTGAAGTAATGATCATCCAGTCAGTTACCAGTGTACCGGCTTCCGGATCAAAGTTGTCCACCCCAATCCCTTCTTTATCCAGGTAATTTAGCAGTGAATTCCAGATTGCCTGGTCGAGCGGTTGACTGTCATCGACCTTGTCGAACATGACCGTAGCAGACCGACTACCTTCTGCGACGTGCGACCCGGTCACCAGCGGCAACACTAGCGGCGGCGACTTAACTTTAATTTTTCTGCCAACCAGCTTTTCGTCGGCGTCCTCACCTATCGGTGGCAGCGCGTAGTCATCCGAATAGTCAGGCTTATCCAGCCCTTCAGGGATCTTAAGCTCATCTTTTTGCTCAGATTTCAGGTACTCATAGTTACCCGAAGCGGTTTCTTTTTCCAGTTGGCTAGAACAACCTGTAAGCGCCAGAATGCTTAGGCTACTTACCAGAGCCAGGGATGTTTTCATTAGTATTCCTTCTTAACCAGAAATCAGTGCGTAGTTTTTTAGTATTTCTTCGAGTTGTTTTTGACTCGCAAGTTCCGGCAGTACCATGGGTAATCGTAAATGCGCGGTGTCCATCATACCCATTTTGTATAACGCCCATTTTGGCATAACAGGATTGGGTTCAATAAACAGCGCGGTGTGCAGGGCGTCGATGGTTGCATCGATGGCTTTACAGCGCTCGGTATCACCCGCTAATCCCGCCTCACACATTTGCGCGATGGCCTTGGGCACGATGTTGGCAGTGACTGAAATGACACCATGGCCGCCTTCGCACATAAATTCACAGCTGGTGGCGTCATCACCGCTTATCATCAGAAAGTCATCTGAAACCAACGGCTGCGTCGCTTTCAGGCGAGCAATATCACCGGTTGCGTCTTTCAGACCAACAATATTTGGGTGTTGTGAAAGTTCTGCCACAGTTTCCGGTAACATGTCGGCAACCGTTCGGCCCGGCACATTATACATCAGGATCGGCAATTCGGCGGCGTCAGCAATTGCGTTGAAATGTGCAATCATGCCTGCCTGTTGCGGCTTGTTATAATAGGGCACAACGCTGAGAAACCCTTCTACGCCAGCATCAGCCATTTGCTCAGTCAGGAAAATAGCCTCGGCTGTTGCATTGGCACCACTGCCGGCAACAACGGGGATTTGTCCGGAGGTCATGGCGACGGTTTCTCTCACGACTTTCACATGCTCTTCAAACGGTAGCGTAGCTGATTCACCGGTAGTACCAACCGATACGATCCCGTGAGTCCCCTGCTCAATATGAAATTTAACCAGCTTTTCGAGGGCCGGATAGTCGATGTCGCCATTGTCATGCATAGGCGTCACCAGTGCGACGTAACTGCCTGTAAACATAATCTCTCCGCTGTTTGTGAGCGCACAATGGTAAATATCTCCGACCATAAACACAAGCACTGGCAGCGTATAGCGACGAATAATATTTGTGCCGGAGGAAAGTCATGAGGCAGGCATGAGAGGACAGTCCCGTGTGGCTGTGCTAGTATTTTGTGCTTTGTGCATTTCTGATGATAAGCAATATGACGCAGCACCAGTTAATTGTAACCATTTTGGGCACGGATCGAAGTGGTATTCTCAGTGAACTCGCTTCCACGGTGTCTAATGCCCAGTGCAACATATTAGACAGCCGTCAGGCTATTTACGGGCGGGAATTTTCGCTTACGATGATCCTCGAAGGCTCGCACCAGGCCATTACCCGTGCGGAGTGCCTGATCCCGCCTTTATGTCAGCGTCTCGACTTGCTGTCGATGATGAAACGCACCAGCCATCACGCCAAACAAAACCTCGATCACCTGTTTGACGTTGAATTCAGTGGTGAGGATACTGCAGGCCTTATCAAAGCCGTAACTGGCTTTTTCGCTGAACGAAATGCGTCTATCAGCGCGTTTCGCCAGCGTACATTTTCTGACAGCCAGACCGGCCAGGACACCATGCGTTGTAAGTTTGTCGTGAATATCCCGTCAACAGAAAGCTATGAGGATATCGAATCGTCATTAATGGCTCTGTTTGCCTCACTGAACGTTACCGGTAAAGTTACCGACAAGTATAAGAAAGACGATCAGGAAGACGCTGCCAACTGGTAGCACGCCTCGCGTCATCTGCTTGCTACACAATAGTACCCGCGCCTTACAACCGGATGAATGCGCCTGCAGGCGACGTCGCCCTGATCTTCGTCAGGTATTATTGCGCGGTTTAGGGGGGACCGGTTAACGGCACACTGACCAGCCAAACCGTATGTTTGTCTTTTTCCACATTCGCCCTACCCAGTAAAACAGACTTATCATCATTATCGAAAAAGCCCATTCAAAGGCATTTTCCCAGTGCCCCCACCCGTCCCAAAAAAAGCCCAACAGTGCACTGATGATGGCTGCAATCACCAATACGCCGCAGGTGCGAGTGAGATACGCCACCTCCTCATCGAGACCATATTCGCTGATATCCGCGCGCTGAATGTGCAAAATGAGGACGAGATGAGCAAAGGATGTAAAGGCAAAATACAGCACCGCGCCGATTCGACGGGCCAATGGAAAAGGCCCGGCTTCCACACCAAGCGTCATGGTATAAACCGTTAGCGCAATGCAGGCCGTCAGACCCATAAAGGTGATAACCCGCGGCTTGCACCGACCATCACTGAGTAGCACCAGCCACCGGTGCAATTGCCACCAGTAAACGGCCATAATAAACGCCAGGGGGATAAAGATCCCTTTAAACAGTAAGTTTGCAGGGAAATAGCGTCCTGTTGCACTGATGGAGTGACAGTCAGCCCAGTAGGGTAAACAAGGCGACAACGCGCCTGACAGCGTAGCAATTATCCATGTCAGGTGGACTGTTACCAGGGGCGTAACTGCGCAAACCAATGCCAGATAGTATAGCGCAGAGTAGTATTTATCGGGTGCTGTCATACCCGGCTCCCAGACTCGGCGTGTAATGACAGTGTAGTTCACCCTCATCACTCAGAGAAACCTGGGTATAGGGTGACAGGCATTACGCGCCGTATATATCGTGATAAACTTTATGTCCCGCGGTCAGCCCTAACGCGTATGTAGGTTATCGCGCATGCCCACTCCGCGGATACAGCGACAGGGTTATGACTGCAGCGAGACCCTGATAACACCGACAAAAGAAGGAAATTTATGAATATGCTACAAGCCGGCGACAGTGCCCCTCAGTTTTCTTTACCCTGTGAAAGCGGTGAAACCGTTTCACTTTCTGATTTTGCCGGAAAAAAGGTACTGGTTTACTTTTATCCCAAAGCAATGACACCCGGATGTACCACCCAGGCACAAAACCTTCGGGATGTGAAAGGTGAACTGGACAATCATAATGTAGTGGTACTGGGGATAAGCCCCGATCCGGTAAAGCGGTTACCCAAATTCATTGAGAAAGAGTCATTAAACTTTACCCTGCTTTCTGATGAAGATCACAGTGTTGCCGATGCCTTTGGCGTATGGGGCCCCAAGAAGTTTATGGGCAAAGAGTATGATGGCATCCACCGCACCAGCTTTCTCATTGATGAAAACGGCAAGGTTGCTCATGTATTTGATAAGTTCAAAACCAAAGAGCACCATGACGTGGTACTCAACTACCTGAACGAGACCGCGTAATGAGTCTGCCTCCCCGCAGCCTTAACTGCGGGGATTGTCGATCAGGCCGGCGGACAGTGCGCCCCGCTGTCAGCCCAGGCTTTAAACAGTTCACCAAACTGCTTTTGCGTTCCGGGGACTGGCTCACGACCTTTACCGGGTGCCCAGCCCCAACCTACAAGCGTGTCCTCTTGCATATGCTTAATCAGTTCCTCCATGGTCATATGACTTCGTTCTTCGTCTTTTAACTGCTCGCAGATATCCCCCAACGACTGATCGAACCACGCCATTTCAGGTGGTGCCAGATGCCATTTAGGGTGACCCGGTACACTTTGTATGTCTTCAGACTGGCCAACCACGTCGACATTCTCGCTTTGGTGACAGGTATTGCACATCATGCCTGCCTTACCAAAATTCGCGGGACCCCGTTCTACTTCAGGTATGTGTAGTTCCATGTCCATACCTTGCCGGGGAATATTGCCTACCGGATGACAATTCACACAACGCGGATGTTTCAGGACCTTGCCCACCTCTTCAAATAACGCCAATGATCGCGCTTTTTCATCTTGCATGGATGAAAAATCACTCAGCGGCTTCAGCGTCTCAGACGCATTAACCGTTGCGCATGCCAGTAACAACGATAAACCGAATAATGTTTTCATGCTTTGGCTCCTTGCGTTTGACCGCGTTTAACCAGCGGCAGTGTGTGACCGGGGTCACCTGTCAGCCGCCGCCATGCGTTTGCCACCGCAGGACCAATCGGAGGAACCCCTGGTTCTCCCACGCCTGTGGGCGCTTCTTCTGAGACAACGACCTGAACTTCCACCTGAGGCATTTCATCAATACGTAATGATCGGTAATCATGGAAATTTGACTGAGCGACTTTGCCGCCCTCATCCAGCGTGATTTCGTCATACAACACCGCACCGACACCAAAGCCCACGCCGCCTTCCATCTGCGCTGCTATGTGATTGGGATTAACGGCAACTCCACAGTCAACAGCCACCCACACACGCTCAACTTTTGGTTCTCCACGGGCATTTTTGCGCACTTCGGCAACCTGCGCGACGTAAGTACTAAAGCTTTTATGAACCGCAACGCCCCGCTCGCAACCGGCTTTAGCCGGGCCAGCTTTGCTGACCATTTTTTCCACCGCATCCAGGACACCATAGTGACGGGACGATTTATCCAGCATGGCTTTGCGACCGGCAATCGGATCTTTACCGGCTTTTTCGAGTAACTCGTCAATAAATGTTTCAACGGTATAACCGGTATGCGTATGACCCACCGAGCGCCACCACAACACCGGCACCCTGGCTTCGGTGTTGTATGAATACACCGCGTGATTGTCCAGTTTGTAGGCAATATTATGTGCGCCTTCAACACTGACCTCATCCAGCTTATCGGTTTTGCCCATGATGGACTGGCAGGCAATATGCTGCTCCCAGGCGACTATATTACCGTTCTCATCGATCGCCCCTTTAAGCCTGTGAAGTGTCAGGGGACGGTAGTAACCACCTTTAATGTCGTCCTCGCGGGTCCACATGTGTCTTACTGGTCGCTTCATACCCGACGATTTAAAAACTTCAGCGGCTTCCTTGATATATGGCGAGCCAAACTGTGCCCGACGGCCAAAACTGCCCCCGGCATATTGCACATGCATAACCACATCCTGGCGTTTGACACCACAAACTTCGGCGATGGCGTCCGCATCTCCCCCCGGCATCTGGGCGCCACTAAAACAGGCGATTTTGCCATCATCATCGCGCATCAGTAATGCATCTAACGGTTCCATCGGCGCATGCGCAAGGTAAGGAAAATGATAATCGGCTTCGTGAATGGTCATGCCTTCCTGCGCGAACACGCTTTGTACATCGCCAGTGCTGGCCGCTTCGATGCCGTCGCGCTGCATTGCCTGTGCAAAGTCGCTGGCGATTTGTGCACTCGATCGTGTCTCAGCTTCAGCAGTATTCCAATCCACTTTCAGTTTGTCTCTGCCTTTCAGGGCCGCATAGGTATTCTCTGCGTAAACTGCCACGCCCTGTGAAATGGTTTTGACATCCACAACGCCTTTCACCTTACGCGTTTCACTATCATCAACAGAGCCAACCGTTGCGCCAAACTGCGGTGCATGCAATACCACGGCGGTCAGCATGTCATCAGCAAGCACATCCAGTGTAAAAACTGCGCTGCCATTCGTTTTAGCAGGCGTATCAAGACGCTGTACGGCTTTACCGATAATGCTGAACTCGTCCGGGGATTTCAGTTTGACATTCTCAGGCGCAGAGAAGCTTGCCGCGTCGTTCGCCAATTCTCCAAAACTTGCGGTTTTACCACTGGCCTGATGAATAACACTGCCTTTTTCCACCTTCAGCGATGATTGCGGCACCTGCCAGCGTGCAGCCGCCGCCATCATTAGCATCGCTTTGGCGGTAGCCCCCGCCCGGCGGAACTGTTCATACGAATTAGCAATAGACGTAGAGCCACCGGTGATCTGCATGCCCAGCGCCATATTTTTGTAGGTCTCATCGTCTGCCGGCGCAGCTTCAACCCCCATTTGGGCCCAATCAGCATCCATTTCTTCAGCCACCAATTGCGTGAGGCCGGTATACGGCCCCTGCCCCATTTCCAGGTGTTTTGAAAGTACGGTCACGCTGTTGTCAGGCGCCACGCGGACAAACGCGTTCATGGCAGCCTGTTTGCCTTCAGCGCCCTGAATATCGCCCTGTATCAGTCCTTTGGCCTGACCTTTAGGTAATAAGGTCAGCCCGATAATAAGGCCGCTGCCCTGAAGAAACCGACGGCGACTCACTGCTTTAGCGGGTGTTTGAGTAGTCATAATTAACTCTCCGCCGAACGTGCGGCATCCGATATTGCATTACGAATGCGCTGATACGTTGCACAACGACAGATATTACCGCGCATCGCGGCATCAATATCTTTATCGCTGGGTGACGGCTTAACCTGCAGCAGCGCAATGGCTGACATGATCTGACCCGACTGACAATAACCACACTGGGGAACATCGAGGTTTTGCCAGGCGCTTTTAACCGCATCGGCTTGTGGTCCATCTACCCCTTCAATCGTGGTTACTTCACTGTCTTTAACCAGTGAAACCGGGGTGACACAAGCGCGGCGCGTAACACCATTGACGTGGACAGTACAGGCACCACATTGCGCGATGCCACATCCGTATTTCGTTCCCGTCAGGCGCTGATCGTCACGAATTACCCATAATAACGGGGTCTCGTCATCGCCCTCGAACTTAACGTTTTTGCCATTAAGGTTAAATGAAACCACGGCCTTTCTCCTTTCGGTGACCCGATTTCAATACCACATGTACCTGGCTGACCCGGGCAGGCGCGAAAGCCTGACAAGCTCCGTTTTACCGCACAAATTGAAATACAGAGGGTTGGTAAACATTAATACCACTGCACAAGTCGGATTATGCAGCGCACTGCTCACTTATACCCTGAAGGGCCGTGGTTGGATTGTTTTTATTGATGCAGTAAATGGCGCCCGGAGGGCGCCATGGTGAAATTATTCAGCAGTGGATTCGTTGGCGGGTGCAGGGTTACCAGACCAGGCAGTAATAACGGCTTTAACCAGGGTGGCGAGAGGGATCGCAAAAAACACCCCCCAGAACCCCCATAAGCCGCCAAAGACCAGTACCGCAATAATGATGTATAACGGGTGAAGGCTTACCGCCTCGGAAAACAGAAGCGGAACCAGTACGTTACCGTCGAGCGCCTGAATAATGCCGTATGCCAGAATCAGGTACCAAAACTCCGGGGAGATCCCCCATTGGAACATGGCGACCACGGCAATCGGAATTGTCACTACCGCAGCGCCAATGTATGGAATCAACACTGACAACCCAACCAGCACGCCAAGCAACATCGCATAGCGCAAATCCATGAGCACAAATGTCATACAGGACACTGAGCCGACAATAACGATTTCAATCACCTTGCCGCGAATATAGTTTG
>CAZDUT010000009.1:0-21885 GCA_964508695.1 uncultured Alteromonas sp. | reverse complement strand
CGACCTGAGAAATAAGCCCACGCTCTTTAGGCAGAACTCTTGAAATGCTTTCCAAAAAGAAAAGCTTATCTTTGAGCATGAAAAACACCATCAGCGGCACAAGAACTACGTATACCAATAGGGCCGCAAAATTGGCAATATTACCAATGGACAAGGAGATCAGCGTTTCACCAAACTGCACCAATCGCTCATTCAGTCCCTCCATCATCTGATGGATCTGGTACACCTGAACATAGTTAGGGTATTTATCAGGCAGCGTCAGGATCCAATCCTGGGCCTTCTGCCATATCATCGGGGTTTCCTGAATGAGATTAATGCTCTGCTTTGAGATAATCGGCATAAGGCCTATCAGCGTGAGCACGACCACGGTGATAAACGCGAGCATTACAATGGTACACGCCAGCCCCCGCCCAAGTCCCATACGATTTAATTTGTTTACCGGCCAGTCCAGCAGGTAGGCAATGACAGCCGCGACCAGTACCGGCATGATTAACTCACCCCAGATGAGCAATACAGCTGTAGACAAAAGAATAAGGATGAGCAGCATAGCTGCATCGGGATCGGAAAATTTGCGTCGGTACCATTGACCAAACACGCTGAGCATAGCACTCGTCCTGTGACGGCATTGAAAATGGATATGCATCATAGGGTAAAATGGCGCACTCTCGCAACAGATCAGGCACAGACATTAGGCAATGACAGTAGCTAAGGACTGCGGCACAATGCTAAATTAGTACGACCAGTGCAGAAACTTATCTGTAATTTTTTACTCAAAGTCGGTAATACAGTGAGCAACGTTGTAAAGTGAGAGGAATGCGTATCAGGTTCAGACACGGAATTAGCGCGCTGTTAATTATGTGCACAGCCAGTTTGTCCGTTATTGCACAGGACAGTGTGTTAAGAAATAAAAATGCGTTGCCCGAAATCGGTGTGGTGGCGTCAGACGCTATGCCGCTGGATAAAGAAATCCTGGTCGGCGACGCTGTGATGCGCCAGATGCGCGGACAGACCCCTATTATCCGCGATCCTGTGCTTGATGAATATCTTCAGGACTTAGGCAACAGGCTGGTTGCCCATGCAGACAACGCGAAGTTTCCGTTTAGTTTTTTCTGGGTAGACAACGACGCTATTAATGCCTTTGCATTTTTCGGCGGGCATATTGGTGTGCATTCAGGCCTTATCCGACGGGCTAAGAATGAAAGTGAGCTGGCGTCTGTGCTTGCGCACGAAATCTCTCACGTGACACAACGTCATATTGCCCGAAGTATTCAGGCACAACAACGTGCAACGCCACTTGCGATTGCATCGATGATTGGTGGCTTACTGGTGGCGGTAGCGAATCCGCAAGCAGGTATTGCGGCTATGCAAACCGGTCAGGCAGCCACGCAGCAAATGCAGATAGACTATACCCGCTCGAATGAGCAGGAGGCTGACCGTATCGGTATCGCCATGCTGGCACGTGCCGGCTACGATCCTAATGCAGCTGCGGCGTTTTTCTCGACCATGGCAGAAGAGTACCGCATGGTGTCGCGCCCGCCCGCACGGCTACTTACCCACCCGCTGACTGAAACGCGTATAGCCGATGCTCGCGCCAGAGCACGTGATTATCCCAGTACCTACCTGCCGCCACGTCTCTCTTTCCATCTGGCGAAGGCGCGCATTATGGCCCGCTACTCGTTTGATGCGAAATATGCGCTGGAGTACTTCAATGCTGCCGTGGAGGACACCGCTTTTGGGATGAAACAAGGTGTGCTGTATGGTCTGGCTATGGCGCACTTACGAAACGAAAATTATGATGAAGCAGGAAAAATCATTTTCGATACGCTGCTGAAAGACGATCCCAGCAACCTGTTTTACCTTGACGCTGCAACAGACATTTTAATCGCACAGGAAAAGCCGCAAGCTGCGATCGAACGCCTTGCTCCGCATATGAAAAATTCACCGCGAAATGTCGTGCTCGCCCTTAACCAGGCCAATGCCATGATCGCTGCCGAGCGCTATGATGACGCTGTGGCTGTTCTCAAAGATTTTCTGTTAGTTAACGATGATTACCAAATTGCCTATCAGATGCTGGCAGACGCCTATCAGGCGTCGAAGCAGTATTTGGATATGCACCAAAGTAAAGCCGAGGTATACGCGCTCTATGGCGCCTATCCGCGCGCAGTGGATGAACTTCAGTTCGCGTACAACTTTGCCGGTGACAACCATCTCGAAAAGCAAAAAATACGCGCCCGGATAAAACAGCTCCGTGAAGAAGAAGACAGGTTAAAGCGTTTGTGATTGGAGTTTCGCAAGTGTGTCTCTTAAGCCCGCCTCACTGACTTCACCTAACAATGCTTCCTGAACATTACCGTCAGGCCCCACGATGTAGGTGGCAGGCAGATATTCCGGCCGCGGGACAATCAGCGACGTATGCTGATCGGCAATGATTAGCTCGACCTGAATGTCATATTTCTGCGCCAGTGTTTGCAATGCATCCGCAGGCTTAAGGTCGTAATTAAGCGCAAATATGCGGGTTTTCGCTGGCGGCTTGGCTGACAGCGCATTGAGCTGGGGCATTTCACGCAAACACGGCGCGCACCACTCAGCGAAATAGTTAATGACCAGCCACTCCCCTTCCAGCGATTGCCACCGATAGGTACTGCCGTTGACCGTCTCAAAGTCGGCACGGGTGTGCTGGTAAGTGATGGTTCCGGCTACGGCGGCCAGGGCTGCAACAACAAACAGCAATACGGGTTTACCCCAGCCGTTTTGCCTATTAAAGCGGACGTTACCTTTATTATGCACGTTACCAAGCTGCACGTGTCACTCCTTCCTGATAAACTGCGTTTTATCGTATTTGATACACGCCAATAACAGCAAAGGAAATTGTAAATGTCCAGCGTTACTATTCTGCATAACCCACGTTGCTCAAAAAGCCGTGAAACACTGAATCTCCTAGAGGATAAAGGTGTATCACCAACCGTAGTTGAATACTTAAAGTCCCCGTTGAACGAGCTGGCGCTTCGTGAAGTGTTTGACAAACTGCAACTGAACTCCGTGGTTGAAATGATGCGAACCAAGGAAAAAGAATATAAAGAGGCCGGGCTTGACGATGACGCTACCACCGACAACGACCGCTTTGCTGCGATGGTGGTTACACCAAAGCTGATGGAGCGCCCTATTGTCATAAATGGTGACAAAGCGGTTATTGGCCGGCCCCCTGAAAAGGTGTTGGATATTCTTTAATGGGTCCTGTCTTAATTCTGTATTACAGTCGCCATGGCGCGACACAAAAGTTGGCTCAGGCGATCGCCCGGGGGGTAGAAAGTGGTGGTGCAGAAGCGATACTGCGCACCGTGCCTTCACTTACCAGCGACGGGAACAGTGCAACAATGGCAACTGACGGCCCGCCTTTTGTTACCCTCAGCGATCTGGAATCCTGCAGCGCACTGGCGTTAGGCAGCCCGACCCGGTTTGGTAATATGGCAGCGCCAATGAAACATTTTCTGGACTCAACCAGCGACATCTGGTTAAAAGGGGCACTGATTGATAAACCCGCCTGTGTGTTTACATCATCCTCCAGTTTGCACGGCGGACAGGAAACGACCCTTCTGACGATGATGCTGCCCCTGCTTCATCACGGCATGGTGTATTGCGGCGTGCCTTATTCAGAGCCTCGCTTGCATTCGACAAAAACCGGCGGAACGCCTTACGGTGTCTCCCATGTTGCCAGTAACCAAAATCCGCAGCTAAGTGATGATGAGCGCACCATGTGTATGGTCCAGGGACAACGCCTGGCCGCACTGGCGGGCGCACTGCACGGCGTTGAACTGACCTATGGAGAATAATATGTCACCCCGTACACGTTTTTACCGCATGCTGGCACTGGGCAGTCATTTGGCCTTACTGCTGTGGGTCATCATTTGGCACTTCTTCCTTACACCTCAGTCTGATTACTCTTCATTTTTTATCATTCTGATGTATGTGCTTCCGCTGCTGCTGCCGCTGTACGGCGTCATTAAAGCGCGTCCCTATACGCATGCATGGGCCAGTTTCATTGTTTTGTTATATTTTCTTCACGGCATTACTGTTGCTTATGCGGTCAGCGAAGAACGGTGGTATGCTGTTATTGAGCTTGTCCTGGCGGCGATGATGTTCTGTGGATGCAGTGTGTTTGCACGCAGGCGCGGACGTGAGTTGGGTGTAGGACTGAAAAAACTGAAAACCGTAATGCAAGAGGAACGGGATCGTTTCGAGAAGAGGTAGTTATGCGAAAGTGGATAGGATTTACCACCGCAACATTAATGCTTGCCGGGTGTGGCGGCGGCGGAGCTGACAGTAACACTAACAGCCCGACGCCCACCGAGCCCACACCAACACAGCTGGAAGTGTTTGGCGAAACGTCAGTATCCAGTGGCGAAGCCGTTGAGTTTGCCATTGCCACTGACACCGGCACAACCCTTAACGATATTCAGTGGCAGGTGGATAGCGATGCCATCACGGTACTTGCCGGCCACACCCAGGTAATTGGCTTTGATGCACCTGCAGCCGGTGATTATCCTATCAGCGTTTCCGCCTCGACCAGTGATGGAACGCTACTTGAGCAATCTTTTGTCCTTTCTGTGGCGCAGCAGCAGGCAGGCCCCAGGGTCAATATCCGGGTCGGGCGCGAAGCCACCGAATATGGCCGGGTGTCTCTGCGGGCTTTTGTGACGCCGCAACAGGACGCTGAAATTACAGACATAACCTGGGAGCAAATTGCCGGCCCCAGCGTGATCGGTCTGACATTCGATGACGAGGGGTTGCGTAATAACATTTATTTCCAGGCCCCGGCGGTTGAGCGCGATGAGTTATTGCGATTTCGTGCTACCGCAACCTTCAGTGACAACTCGACTGCATCGGATACCGCACTGGTCATGGTAAACAACACCAGCTTCGATGACGAGGCACTGAGTGTTTATGACAGGGATGCTGATAATATCCCCGATACACTGACGGTCCGCATGCTGCCGGCTAACCCCGACAGTCCTTATCGTAATGTGCTGCAAGACTGCGTGTATTCCAACTCGCGAACCGAAAGCTGTGCCTTCAGACGTCTGCCTCTTATTGGCCAGGAAACCGAGTCGCCCAGCGTGAACGACATCATGGACCGTACGCTGGTATCACACCCGTGGATGGCAGATGCATTTCGTGATTTTCTTGAAAGCAGCGCAGCGGGTGACGATATCCTTAACCTGCTGCGGGCGAATACAGCCGTGGTCATTTCTTATGATATCAGGCCGTCATACTACACTGCCGCGACGGCATCTATTTATCTTGATGCCCGGTATTTTTGGCGCACACCGGAAGAACGCGACACCCTGGATAATGCGCCTGATTTTCGTTCCAGTTTTGGCAATGCCCTGCAATACACAACCTTCTGGCGCTATGTCAAAGACGGTGAATATTACTACCCACAATCAGGTACACCAGTGGACGAACGCGAAAGCAGAGATATCGAAGCGGTCACCGCCGGCGTAGTCAGACTGCTTTATCACGAACTGGCCCATGCCAATGATTACTTCGATTACACAATCTGGTCACAACTGGCGGACAGTGCCACACCAATTACGACATTCAACGAAAGGTTTGGTGATATTAATTCAAACGCACTGGATGAAACCTATCCACTGACCTCGGAGGAGCTGCACGCATTAGCACAGGTGCGTTACCAGGGCGAGGCCCCCACCGCCGAGCAGCAGGAATATACGGCGCAAATGGTCGCAAACTGGTTTGAGCAGGACACTGCGGTTGATCATTATGCTTACTCGACCATTCGTGAAGATTTTGCCATGCTGTTCGAGCGATTTATGATGCTACACCGCATTGGCGCGGCGGCCGACGAGGGAACCTTTACCATTGAAACCGTGCAAAACGAGGAGTACCTGTTAACGTACGGTAACCGCAACCGGGTAAGCAGTGACAAAATAGTCCCCCGTGCGAGCTTTGTGGTCAGCCGCATTTTACCGGATTTGGATATTGATGCTGCCATCGCAGACTTCCCGGAGCCACAGCTTTTGCCTGCGGGCGCGGACTGGTTTGAAACTGTGGTACTGGACGATAACGAAAGTGGCGCAGCGGCAGCGTCTGAGCGCGATATGCCTGAGCCAGACAAGGCGTTACTTAAGTCAATGTCTCAACCCCGCAACGCAGTCATACATTAGATATGTGTATTCAATTCAGCTAACCTCAAGCTCTCGCTTAACCATGTTAACCGAGAGCTTTTTTTGTTCCTGGAGTGAGCGGGTATCGAGTCGGTCAAGCAATGCCATCAGGCTTGGCAAGTCTCTGTCGCTATGGGTCAGCAAAAACTGCACGGCCTGCTCAGAAAACTTTAACCCGCGTTGCGCCGCGCGCAATCGGATAACACTCTTGCGTTCTTCGTCGTCCAGCGGAGCAACCTGATAGGTCACTCCCCATGCTAAGCGAGAGCCCAAATCAGGAAGGGTAAATGACGGGTGGCTATGCCCAATTGTAGAGGTGCAGACAAGTAGCGTCTCACGGGTTTCACTTATACGATTAAGCAGATCAAACAATGCAAGTTCCCACTGCGGTGCTCCCGCAATTGCCTGCACATTATCAAGGCAAATCAGAGGGAGCGTTTCCAGCCCCTCAAAAACACTGCCTGCCCACTTTGTCGTTTCATGCAGATTGAGGTAAACATGCGGGACAGATTTCGCCGACAACTCATGACACAATGCATATAACAGATGACTTTTACCCCGCCCTTCATTACCTACCAGGGTAACAAGCGGTAGCTGCAAGCTGGTGAGTGCCGCCATTGCTGCTGCGTTGTGCCAGCAGGGCATAGCCGCAGCCACATTACGCAGCAACATCACCAGTTCGGTGTTATTGCCACTGACAAAACTGTCAAACGTTTCGTCATTGGGTAATGTAACAGGAAGCGGCAACTGCATCGCTATTCATTCCAGTAGTAATTAAACCCTTGCAAAGGCTGCCCGAACGTATCGGCTACCGGCTGCAGTCGAGATTCCAGTGAGATGGTATTACGTAAATCTTCGCCTGAGCCAATCAGCGACAGCGAAAAGGTTGCAACAGAGCCTTCCTGGCGGGCCAGCGTCACATGCTCAACCACGCTTAAGCTCGACAGATAGGCCGTTGCATGGGCATACTTTTCCAGTGAGTCCATGTTGGACACTGACATTTCGATACGCTGACTATCCTGTGATGACATTGACGGAACGATAGCAAACTGCGATGCGAGGTAGGTGGCGTATGTATTCATGAGCTTCACCATCAGATCCTGAGGCGTATCCGCAAACAGTGACCCTGCCACGACGTTACGATTACTGACAAAAATCCAGTCCAGCGCGTAGTCACCGGCTTCTGCCCGCTCCTGTAAACTCTCAAATTCTTCGCTGGTGAAGGGCAGCTCCGCTTCGGCGTCTGTGTTATGCCCTTCATCGCTTTGCTGTGGTGGTGAATCAGGTTGCTCAACATCCTGCAAAGATGGCAATGGCGGCATGCGCGACACCGTATTGCGATAAAGTCGTGCACCAATAACATTTTCTACACCGTAACGCTCAGAGGCATTACGCAATGATTCTGCGAAACGTCCCCATACATCATAAATGCTGATGGTCTGGTTATCCTGCAGATCCATCAGGGGTAACCCTACTGGCACACCGCGATCATACGCCGTATCAAGCAATGACTCGACAACGGGTCCACGCTGAGCTTCATCCAGCATGTAGCGTTTGCCACTTTCTTCCTTAATTGCCAGCCATAGTAATGTCTGTGGTCTGCGATTCCCCCACACCGGTAACGCTGCATTACGTAACAGTGCCGACAGGGCTTTCTCGTCGAAGCTTGCGATATAATAAAGACCGCTGTCTTTAGCTTCAAACCGGTAGGAGCGCAGGTAGGCTTGAGGTTGTCTGAGCGCGGCTTTAACGGCACTGTTTCCCAGTACCGATTTATTACCGGACATTTTGATCAACACCTGGGCCAGCGCCTCCCGGCGGGCACTTTGCTGAACTGACTGACTTTGGTTTTCGACCGTTACGCGCCCTACGGTGGTATCCACCATTTCCGCTGCGCTGGCACCAACGCTGACATTCAGCAGTAAAAGCGCCGTAACAAAGCTTACTCCAATCCTGATCCGTTTCAGTTTATCTGATGACCACTTCAAAATGACCTGCTACTCCCTCGTAATTACAATTGTTGTCTGTCTGACAGAAAAACAGCGATCGCCATTGTGTGCTATTTGCATATATTTTTCATCTGTTTCTCTGAGCGGATTTCAATTACCCGGCAAATATCTCTTTGCGAGGAAGTTGGCTGCGCCTCCGCTTACTGGTAGAATCCGCGTTCTTCCATCCCACAGCATCAGGGCGAGAACGTGAGCGAAAAAAAACCTTCCCTAAGTTATAAAGACGCGGGTGTCGATATTGATGCCGGCAACCAACTTGTCGAACGAATTAAGTCAGTCACGAAACGAACACACCGTCCGGAGGTAAAAGGTAACCTGGGTGGCTTTGGTGCGCTTTGTGAGTTACCGACAAAATATAAGCGCCCCTTACTGGTATCCGGTACCGACGGTGTCGGCACCAAGCTAAGGGTGGCCATGGACGCGAACCGACACCACGGTGTGGGTATCGATCTGGTCGCCATGTGTGTCAACGACCTCATCGTTCAGGGTGCTGAGCCACTGTTTTTCCTCGACTACTATGCCACGGGTAAACTTGATGTAGATGTCGCGGCTGATGTCGTTGCAGGTATCGGCGAAGGTTGCGAACAGGCCGGCTGTGCACTTATTGGCGGTGAAACCGCAGAAATGCCAGGTATGTATCAGGACGGTGATTACGATATTGCGGGCTTCTGTGTGGGCGTGGTTGAAGCGGATGATGTCATTGATGGTTCAGGCGTTACTGCTGGCCAGAAACTCATCGCCTTGGGCTCGTCAGGTCCCCACTCAAATGGCTACTCACTTATCCGCAAGATCCTTGAGGTGAGTGAAGCCGACATTAACCAGGATCTGAATGGCCAGCCACTCATTGAGCACCTGTTAGCCCCCACACGCATCTATGTAAAATCTGTGCTTAAGCTGCTTGAGACAACAAAAGTCAGTGCCATATCCCACATTACCGGTGGTGGCTTCTGGGAAAACATTCCACGAGTGCTGCCCGATAACGCTAAAGTTGTTATTGACGAGAAAAGCTGGCAATGGCCGGCCGTGTTCAGTTGGCTGCAAGACGCCGGCAATGTGACCCAACATGAAATGTACCGTACTTTTAATTGTGGCGTAGGCTTAGTGCTGGTGGTCGATGACGCGGATGCAGATAAGGCAGTTGATGCGCTGACTGCAATGGGCGAAAACGCCTGGCTGCTGGGCAGCATTGCTGAAAAAGACGGTGACAGCCAGGTCGAGTTTACGTCGTGAGCAGTAAGATTAAAAACCTGTGTGTGCTGATTTCCGGCAACGGAAGTAACCTGCAAGCGATAATTGACCGTATCAACTCGGGCCGATTAAATGCTAAGGTTAGTTGTGTAATAAGTAACCGGCCGGATGCCTATGGCCTTCAGCGTGCGAAGGATGCCGGCATTGATGCACACTGCCTGGATCATCGCGACTTTGATACACGCGAGGCCTATGATGAGGAGCTGGCAAAGCTTATCAACGCCTATCAGATTGACTGTGTCGTGTTGGCTGGTTTTATGCGCATACTGACAACGCAGTTTGTCGATATGTTCGCGGGTAGAATGGTGAATATTCACCCTTCACTGTTACCGAAATACAAAGGCCTCAACACCCATCAGCGCGCTATTGATAACGGCGACGAGGATCATGGTGTAAGTGTGCATTATGTTACGGCCGAACTGGACGGCGGCCCGGTGATCATTCAGAGTCGGGTGCCTGTATTCAGTGATGATACCGCCGCCGAGCTGGCATCGCGGGTGCAGGAGCAGGAGCGTCAGCTGTATCCGCTGGTATTGGAATGGATTTGCAACGACCGCTTAAGAATGACGGACAATAAGGCAGTTTTGGATGATAAAGAGCTTTCCCCAACAGGTTACGCCAGTGATTAAAACAATGGCAGCAGCGCTACTGGCGCTGCCGCTGCTGAGTTTTGCCACCACGACTGACACCGATGAGTCGACGCTGACCCCATTTCACGCGGTTTATACCGCCTATAAATGGGGCGATGATGTCGGCACTGCTGAGATGACCCTCAAAAAGCTGGGCCCAACACAGTACTCATTGGAATATTCATCCCAGGTTTCCAAGTTCTTCTTATCTGACGAACGTTATGAACACTCGATTTTCAGTGTAGAGGACGGCGAGCTCGTGCCGGATGAATATTACTACAGCCGCAGCGGCACGGGGCCGGATAAAAATATGACAGTCAGCTTTAAGGACGATGAGCCCCCTACTATCGTGGTGGATAAAACAGAGAGCCTGCCCTGGAAGGGTGAGCTCGACAATCAAATCTACCGCATCGAACTGCCACGCCAACTTGCGGCAGGCAAAGAAACTTCTTCCTTTGACTTCATTAACTATCGTGGCGAGCAGCGTCATTATGGTGTAAAGGTACTGGGCAAAGAAACGCTCACCCTGCCCTATGGCAAGCTCGATACCATTAAAGTCAAGCTTGTGCGTGACTCTAACAAGCGTGAAACCTATATCTGGTTTGCGCCCGAACTTGATCACAACCTGGTGCGTCTGCAGCAATTTAAGGAAGGCGACGAGCAAGGTGATATTAAACTAAAATCCTTCTCCCGCCTTTAGTGCCATTGGTTAGCCAGGGACGCTCCCTGGCTGCCGATTTACTGCTCTCTCGGTAAAAATGCCGTCGGCTGTCTGGTTAACCGAATTATCTCCCCCCCTCACGCTTGGGTAGACCAGATATCTGCACCAATTGGTATTATACTTGTAAAAATCTTGATCTTTATATGGTTCGTATATAGGTTTACACCATGCTGGTCTGACCTCGGCGCTGCAATCGTCGTCGGCGCGTTCTCACACCGCGAGAGAAGAGTGATTTCCAGATTTTAATTGCCCTAATCAGGAGAGAGGTATGGCAGCGTTCATTTGGTTTTTACTGGTTTTAACCACGCTGGCAGTCGCCAGCTATAAGCGAACCAGCCTAACAACCGCAGTATTCGCAGGTGCTGCAGTTATGGTGCTGGGCACATTATTCGGTGATATTGGCATTATTGGCTGGCTGGTCTTTTTAGTCATCGCCGTGCCATTGTCGGTAAAAGATATTCGACAGAATTTTATCACCAGTAAACTACTGGCTTTTTATAAGAAGGTCATGCCGGAAATGTCGGCAACCGAACAGGAGGCGATTGATGCTGGTACTGTTTGGTGGGATGGCGATATTTTTAGTGGCAAACCCGACTGGGATAAGCTGCACCGCATTTCACGTAGCCGCCTGACGGCTGAAGAACAGGCCTTTCTTGACGGTCCGTGTAACGAAGTCTGCAACATGGTGGACGAGTGGCAGATCAACCACAAGGATGCCGACCTGTCGCCCGAAATATGGGCGTTTCTCAAGAAGCACAAGTTTTTCGCCATGATCATTAAGAAGCAGTATGGCGGTCTGGAATTTTCGGCCTTCGCACAGTCACGTGTACTGCAAAAGCTGGCAGGCTGCAGTGCTGTACTGTCGAGCACCGTCGGTGTCCCTAATTCACTGGGACCGGGCGAACTGCTTCAGCACTATGGCACCAAGGAGCAACAGGATTACTACCTGCCACGGCTTGCCAATGGCGAAGAGTTGCCGTGTTTTGCACTGACCGGCCCCGAAGCGGGCTCCGATGCGGGTGCGATTCCAGATACCGGCGTTGTGTGTAAAGGCGAATGGGAAGGTAAAGAAGTACTGGGTATGCGCCTTAACTTTGATAAGCGCTACATTACTCTGGCACCGGTTGCTACCGTCATTGGTCTGGCCTTTAAAATGTATGATCCGGATGGTCTGCTGGGCGACAAAAAAGATCTGGGTATCACCTGTGCGCTTATCCCTCGTGATACTAAAGGGCTGGAAATTGGCCGCCGGCATTTCCCGTTAAATACCCCGTTCCAGAATGGTCCAATTCGCGGTAAGGATATTTTCGTACCCCTGGATGTGATCATTGGTGGTAAAGCCATGGCAGGCAAAGGCTGGCGCATGCTGATGGAATGTCTGTCAGTGGGACGTTGCATTACATTGCCGTCAACCGCCGCGGGTGGCGCTAAGTCTGTTGCTCTGGCGACTGGCGCGTACTCACGTATTCGTCGTCAGTTCCGTATCCCGGTAGGTCACATGGAAGGTGTTGAAGAAATGCTGGCGCGGATTGCAGGTAATGCTTATCTGATGGACGGCGTAACCCGCTTCTCCACAGCCGGCGTCGATTTGGGTGAAAAGCCATCAGTTATTTCAGCCATCGCCAAGTATCACCTGACAGAAAAAATGCGTCAGGTGATCAACGATGCGATGGATGTTCACGGCGGAAAAGGCATTATGCTTGGCCCAAATAATTATCTGGGTCGTGGCTATCAGGGTGCACCAATATCTATCACGGTTGAGGGTGCAAATATTCTTACCCGTAATATGATGATTTTCGGTCAGGGCGCCATGCGCTGCCACCCGTATGTATTAAAGGAAATTGAAGCTGCCGCGCAGGAAGATAAGCGCGAGCAACTCAAGGACTTCGACAAGGCGGTATTCGGTCATATAGGGTTTGCCATTGCCAATACGGTGCGCAGCCTGTGGTTCTCATTAACCGGCGGACGCTTCCACAGCGCCCCCTTCACTGACGAGACCTCCCGCTACTACAAACTGTTGCAGGGCTACAGCGCAAACCTGGCGATGATGGCAGACATCTCGATGGGTGTACTGGGTGGTGATCTCAAGCGTCGTGAGCGCTTGTCTGCACGCCTTGGTGACATTCTTAGCGGCTTGTATATGGGTAGCACTACGCTCAAACGCTTTGATGAAGACGGTCGTCTGAAAGAAGATCTGCCACTGATGCACTGGGCAATGCAAAACACGCTGTATGACATAGAAACCGCGATTGATGATTTTCTGCAGAACTTCCCAAATCGTGCAGTCGCTACCTACATGCGTGTGGTTGTCATGCCATTTGGTCGCCGGGTGGATAAACCGTCTGATCGGCTGGAAAACAGTATTGCGACAATGCTGCAAACGCCCTGCACTGCGCGAAGCCGCCTGGGCGATGGCCAGTACATTGCACGTGAAGAAGGCAACCTGATGGGCGACCTGGAGCAGACCCTGGACGATGTTATCGCCAGCGAGCCGGTGTTTGAACGCATCTGTAAGCATAAAGGCCAGAAGCTGCCATTTACGCGTCTGGGCGAGTTGGCAGATGAAGCGCTGAAGGACGGTGTCATCAATGAGGAAGAGGCCGACTTACTGCGCCGCACTGAAAAGGGCCGACTGCAGACTATTAACGTGGATGACTTTGAGCACGAAGAGCTCATCGCCAACCAGTCGGTCAGCAAGGGTAAGAATAAAAAAGAAAAGGCGGCGTAGTCCGCCCCGCTTTTTCAACCTTACCAGGGCAGCCGTTTGGCTGCCCTTTTTTATACCCGCCCCTTAACAGATGAAATCGGTTGTAGCAGTGAACTGAAGCCTTCTGCGACTCGTTCAGTCAACCCGCCCGGCAGGAATGAAATACAACAGGCAGTCCGAACGTGCGATATCGGCACTGGTGGTTGCCATAAATATGTGTAAGGCGACGCGCGTCAATAGCTTGCCCTCTTCTGCAACAAAATACGCTGATATGTCTGACTGCTCACTGTCCAGCGTCAGCGGCATAAGCGAGTTACTGCCGAGCCAGCCAAGAAACGTACCGGCCGGTGTCAAGCCAGTGTTGTATTTTTCAATGTCATCACGTACACACACATCGGTCAGGCAATCCGGCGCTGACAAATAGGCGATGCTAAAGCCCTCTTTGAGTTCAAGCCGTCGGGGGTGTTTGAGCACCTGAACAGGCTGATGGGGCACATATATGTCACGTTGGGTGAGCAGCCTTGTCAGACCGGCCTGTGCCACTTTCACCGCGGTAGCATCCTGGGCCCCCCCTGCCTCTATGGTGACCACCGGACAACCCAACGGCTGCTCCATCAGCGCGCCCAGTTGTATGTCGGTAACAATCATGCGTGAGGTAAAACATGCCGCCAGCGCCCGATGGTGACTGGAGTCCTGCGTACTGACACAAAAATCAGGGCCACTGCCTGAGGTATTGTGCAAATCAATCACGCATTCTGGTTGTAACGCTGTTATCGCTGATAATATGGCTTTCGCCAGGACCTGCGTCTTACTGTCGCCCTTACCTGCAAAGCAGCGGTTGAGATCTGGCTGACCCGGTAACATCCGGTGACTGAATAGCGGCGGTGTGGCTGCTGCAGCCACCGATGCCACAATCACATAGCAGGTCACCCGCGGGGTCAGTCTGCTTTGCGCGACTGCCATCACTGCGGCTAGTCCTGATGGCTCATTTCCGTGTAGCAGTGTAACCAGTACGCGGCAACGCCCTGGCTCGGAGCCGGGAAAAACCAGCACTGATGGGCTGTTTATGCGTGTAAGGAACTGGTGCAGCGAGGATGCTTGCGCAATCGCCCCGACATCGTAAATAAACGGTAACGTGTAGCCGGGCTTCATCGCTTACCATTCCCCAACCGGCACACCAGAGCGAACATGCTCCAGATAGTCTGAAAGCATAAGCTCAAGTGCTTTTTCACTGGCGCCAGAGGTATGGTGAGCAAGACAATTCAATTGCCATGCCGCACCGGTCTGGCCGCTGGCCAACCGCTGCTCAATCACTCGTATCATCTGTTCGATCTCTTTACTGTCAACCTCCAGTGTTCGCAGGCCTTGTGCCGCAACATCCAGGTTTTGCTTAATGATATCTCTCACAGGGGATTCCCTGACTCCATGTTCACTGGCTTTAGGCCAGAGGATACGTGCGGTAAGCCCCTCCTTGGCAGCACGATAAAAGTTGTATTCTGCGTAGTTGAAAGGAATTGCCGGTAGCAAATCGTTTATACGGTTTGCATAGGCCACGGTGAGACCAGTGATCAACGCGGCATTGGCCACCATGTCCTTAGTCGTCGGCCCGCACGGCAACGCCCGGAACTCTATTCTGAGATGGCCGTCATCGACGGTGTCAAAAACGGCGCGGTTCCATGACCATACCGTACCATGGTGCAGGCGCAGTTCTGCAAAGCCTGTATCGGCAGGAAACGTATAAGGGATAAGGGGCGAGTAAAGCGCCACGTTTTCGGCAAACAGCTCCCAGGCACCATTACGCACCCAGCCGTGCCCAAAGCAGACCCGTGAGGGGTAGCGCCAGCCACTTGCGCTAGGGTGACGATCATCGATCGATTGTTTGAACAGCGCGATACGCGTTTCCTGCCACAGGCGCTTTCCCAAAAACGTCGGCGAGTTTCCTGCGATTGCCAGCACCAGAGGCGTAACCAGCTGCGCGGCATTGTAGTGATCGGCAAAGCGTTCGGCGGATACTTTCAGGTGAACCTGAAATGACGTGTTTGCGCCTTCCAGAGTAAGCTCATCTGACAGCATTTTAAGCGCATCGCGCCCGTTAATATCAACCGTGAAGGGCTCGCCCTTCAGGCTGCTCAATCCGTTACTAAGCGCACGATATCGTGCTGTGTCGGTCATATACTCGCGCTTCAGATGTTCCCTAGCCAGCGTGGGTAAGATACCGATCGGCACAATTTGCGCGTCGAAACTTTCAGCCTGTCGGGCAAGCGCACTCATCGTCGCGTCAAGCTCGTCGCTCAGCGCGGTAAATGGCCGGCCAGCCGCCGCCACAGGTGAGAGGTTGATTTCCAGGTTGTAGCGGTTTAGTTCCCGGGTCAGCAGCGGGTTGTCAGCCGCGCCAAGCAGTTCGGTATTCAGCGCGGCGGGTCGCAAGGAGTTGTCGATGATATAAAGTTCGGCTTCGGCGCCCAGGCTCGCGGGGCCGCAAGAAAAGCCCGGTTGGTTGAGTTGCTCGCGTAATGCGTAAAGTTGCGACTTCAGACGTTTGCCAAATCGCTTTTCATCGTCGTGGCTGAACGTGTCTTTATCAATGTCCTGACCCATCGCGCTTTCCCTGAAGTGGAGTTACCTTCAGTATAGGCTGTGATCGCAACATGACCGGTGGAGGCGGGTTAAATCGCGCTATTTATTCCTGATTTGTGCTTTTTGAGCATCACCGAGAAACGCCTGCTGTAAGCCATTGTTCTGTATCACAGCAAGTTGCACGCCGGAAAGCCCTAGCTCGCAACTGGCACGTTTATATTCATGTGCCAGCGTTATGGCCGACACACCGGGATCGTCGGTATTTAGTGTGACCGGTATGCCCATCGAAAGAAAGGTTTTTAACGGGTGGTTCGGTGTGTCGGTAAACGCACCGGTCTGATAATTTGAGGTCAGGCAACTCTCGATCCCAATATTGCGGCTGGCCAGTGTCTCCATTAGCCGGGGATCGGTAACAGCAGCTACGCCATGACCAATTCGTTGCGCGCCAAGTTCATCAATAGCCTGCCAAATGCTTTGCGGACCGTCCGCTTCGCCTGCATGAACGGTAATACTAAGCCCCGCATCGCGGGCCTGGCGGAAATGGGACTTAAATAAGGTGCCGGGAAACCCTTTTTCATCACCCGCCAAGTCCAGCCCCACCAGCGCATCTTTGTAAGCCAGCAGTGCATCCAGTTCCCGCTGGCAGCGCTCAGTACCATATGTTCGGCTGAGGATCCCCAGCAGCCCGACCTCTACACCAAAGTCCGCGCTACCAGCCCTGATACCAGCCGTCACAGCCTCAATGACCGCTTCCAGCGGTAAGCTGAACGCCTCTGCCATAAATGCAGGTGAAAATCTTAGCTCAACATAATCGAGTCGTTCACGTGCGGCATCTTCCATATTTTCATAGGCGATTTGGTAACAGGCTTGTGGATTGATAAGTACATCCATGCCATATTTCAAACACCCTATGAATGCCAACAAATCACTGGTTTTATCCTGGATCTGCACATGCTTACGCAGCGCTTCCGGCGTTTCAGCGGGAAGTGGCAGACCATGTTTTGTGGCAAGTTCAAATATCGTCGATGGTCGGACATTGCCGTCCAGATGACGGTGCAGATCTACAACAGGCAGGTCATAATCAAGCATGATCAGGAAAGCTGAAGCTTATCCATTAACAACACCGCCTGCGTGCGGGTATTAATCTCTAGCTTTCGTAGAATAGCGCTGATATGCGCTTTGATCGTGGCTTCTGTAACATTCATCTCGTGTGCAATCTGCTTATTCATCAATCCTGAGCGCAAATACGACAACACCTGTATCTGTTTGGGCGTGAGCTCACGGAAACGGGTAAGTAAATCGGTGAAATCATCATCAACATTAGTCAATGCGTCTCGCATTCCTTCCGGTAACCAGGTTTTGCCACGCTCGATCGCATTAATGGCTTCGGCTAATACCTTGGTGGGGGTCGATTTCGGTATAAAGCCCTGGGCGCCAAGACTCATGACCTGGGCTACCACTTCAACGCCTTCACTGGCTGACACCACCGCCACGGGAACGTCAGCGAACGCCTCGCGAATGGTGATCAGTGCATTAAAGTATTCACCTCCGGGCATATTTAAATCCAGCAAAATAAGCTCCACTGGGTTGCCCTGCTGAAGCTGCTCCATTGCACCATCAAGGGTGTCGGCTTCCGATATTTCGGCGTCCTCAAAGTACGGCCTGAGTGCCCCTGTTAGCGCTTCCCGATAAAGGGGATGATCATCCGCGATCAGAATTCGTTTCATCCAAAATCACTTCCTTTATTTTAACTATCCATAGATTAATACTTTAGATTAAGATCCGAAAGCGGAAACACCTGCCTGAGCTGATTTCCGGCAATTACCGTTGGCATTTTGAATAAGACAGGTAGAATTACCGCCATTTTTCAGCAACCACCTGAGCAAGCTGCGTGAATAAATCAGATCAGATTTTTGCGAACCCGCTAAATCGCGTTGAAGACTTTTCCTTTGATGAGGCGGTCGCAGACGTTTTTCCGGACATGATCAAACGTTCTGTGCCGGGCTATGAAACCATTATCAGCACGATTGGAGAAATTGCTGCTCGCCATGTCACGCCAGGAACGCGCGTTTACGATTTGGGCTGCTCGCTGGGCGCCGCCAGTTTTGCCGTTTCAAGAGCGACCCAACAAACGCCCTGTGAAATTGTCGGCGTTGACAGTTCTGAAGCAATGATCGAACGTTGCCAGCGAATTATTCATGGTTTTAGCCTGCCCAACCCCATTTCGGTGATGTGCAAAAAAGTACAGGACGTGGAGATAACTAATGCCTCCATGGCCATCATGAACTTTACGCTGCAATTTATTCCACCAGAGGATCGCGACGCTGTCATTCAACAAATATTCGATGGCCTGCGGCCTGGCGGTGTTTTGGTCTTATCTGAAAAAATCAGTCATCCCTCACAGCAGGGCAATGAGTTGCTTATTGATCTCCACCATCAGTTCAAGCGCACCAACGGCTACAGTGAATTAGAAATCAGTCAGAAGCGCGCAGCGCTCGAAAATGTGATGCTCACCGATAGCTTCACGGTTCACGAGACGCGTCTCAAACAAGCCGGCTTCAGTGATGTAGTGCTGTGGTTTAAGTGTTTCAACTTCGCTTCAATGGTGGCCATCAAGGGCCCCCATAAGGAGATAGATAATGGCTAAGGTGCAACCCGAGTGGTTCAAGGAATGCTACCAGGCGATACTGTCGAGTCCCCTCGCCCATTGGCTGGAAACCCTGCCTGCGCAAATGAGCGACTGGCAACGTCACGCCCGGCATGGCAATTTAGACAAATGGGTAAAACTGTTAGGTAAATTACCGGACACCACCCCGTCAGTGCGGGAACTGACTGACAGTGTCACCTTTGGTGCGCCCGAGGACGTCGATACCTACACCCGGAATCAGATCACCGGGTTATTAAAGCAATTTATGCCCTGGCGCAAAGGACCATTCATTATTCACGGTGTACACATCGATACAGAGTGGCGCTCTGACTGGAAGTGGGACCGTGTCGCACCGCATATTCAGCCTCTTGAGCAACGTTCCGTGCTTGACGTGGGATGTGGCAGCGGTTACCACATGTGGCGAATGCTGGCTCAGGATCCTGAACTGGTAATCGGCATTGATCCGACACAGTTATTTCTCGCGCAGTTTCAGGCCATCAGACACTTCAACCCGGACCCCAGGATCCATTTGTTGCCGCTTGGCATCGAGCAAATGCAGCCCTTAAACGCCTTCGACACCGTGTTTTCCATGGGCGTGTTATACCATCGCCGCGATCCCATTGAGTTTCTGAGTCAGCTCAAGCATCAGCTGCGTCAGGGTGGCGAACTGGTGTTAGAAACCCTGGTGGTTGATGGCGACGACACCACCGTGTTTATGCCAGGTGAACGGTATGCACAGATGCGCAATGTCTGGTTTATTCCCAGTACTGCGGCGCTGACGGTATGGCTGGAAAGGGTCGGCTTTACCGATATTCGGGTGGTTGATAATTCGCCAACCACCTTAGAGGAGCAACGAACAACTGAATGGATGCCGTCCCAATCGCTGAAAGATTTTCTTTCACCGGAAGATATTTCACGCACCATTGAAGGTTACCCTGCACCACAACGTGCCGTAATCATAGCGAGCCGTAAATAACCCATTACTAAAGTGACGTTGGCACAGATGTTGATGCTATATTTCCTATCAACAGCGCAATAGTAGCGTATTGAAAGGAAGTAGCATGGACATCACCGCGTTTTTAACGCAACACCGGTTGCCAGAGACGTACGCCCTCTCTGCACAAAAATGGTTCGTCCCGGTCGCCGACGCCTTATATTCGCACTATAAGAGTGCAAAAAAACCACTCATTGTGGGTATCAATGGCTGTCAGGGCTCGGGCAAATCGACGCTCAGTGCCTTCATTGAGGCGTACCTCACGGCCGAATATCAGTTGAATGTCGTTAGCCTGTCTCTGGATGACTTTTATTTACCCCGTACTGACCGTCAGTCACTGGCGGTAAAAGTGCACCCGTTGCTAGCCACTCGAGGTGTGCCGGGTACACATGATGTTGATCTGGCGCTTTCAACTCTCGGTCGCTTAAAAGAGTACGGCACGGTCTCCTTGCCCCGCTTTGACAAGGCCAATGACAATCCCTTGAGCGTAGGTGACTGGCCGGTAGTGAACTCACCCTGCGATATCGTTATTTTCGAAGGATGGTGCGTGGGCGCCCCACCACAGGAAGAGCAGGCGCTTAATGTGCCGGTTAATGACCTGGAGCGTGAACAGGATCCACTTGGGATTTGGCGAAAATTCGTCAATACTCAGTTAGCAGGTAAATACCAGACACTGTTTAACAGCATCGATCACCTGCTTATGCTCAGGGCGCCGTCATTTGAACAGGTTTATACCTGGCGCTGCGAGCAGGAACACAAGCTGGCAGAACGCGTGCAGCATGAAGGCGGATCAGCATCTGCCATAATGAGCGATGATGAGATATGGCAATTTATTCAGCTGTATCAACGGTTAACCGAGCACTGTCTGGCGTGTTTGCCAGCGTTATCGCAACAGGTTCTGCACCTGGACAACCAGCGTAAAGTCATTGCGCGTGATCAGGCCTGAATTATGAAGACCGTTATCTTTACAGACATGGATGGCACGCTTCTCGATCATGATAGCTATTCGTTTGAGGCGGCAGCACCTACGCTCAACAAACTGCAGCAACGCAATATTCCCGTTATTCCGACAACCAGCAAAACCTTTGCTGAAATGCTGGTCTTACGTGAAACGATTGGTCTGAATGAGCCGTTTATCGTAGAAAACGGCGCAGCGATTTATATCCCACACGGTTTTTTTGAGAAAAAGCCGACAGGCACAGTCTGGCAGGATGGTTTCTGGTGTCAGCCGTTTATATCAGCCAAGTCGTATTGGCTTAAAATGCTGGAAGTCGTTAAAGCCGATTTTGATGGGTTATTCACACATTTTTCGGAAATGTCGATAAGCGATATTCAACAGGCAACCGGACTGGACGAAGCCTCAGCCAACCGCGCGGCGCAGCGCCAGTTTGGTGAGCCGGTACTGTGGCTGGGCAACGATGAGCAAAAGCGTGCGTTTATAAATTCACTGACTGACCGGGGGGCGACCATACTGGAAGGCGGCCGGTTTATTCATGTATCCGGGGACTGCAACAAGGGCATGGCACTTGAGTGGTTTATGCAGGAATACGAACGCCAGGTCGCAGGCCCCGTGCAGTCGATTGCGTTGGGAGATGGAAAGAACGACGTTGCGATGCTGGAGGCAGCAACTATTGCGGTGAGAATTAGTTCGCCTGCACACCCTCCGCCACCATTAGAAAAAGACGAGCAGGTATACACCAGTACCCTACCCGGCCCCGAAGGCTGGACTGAAATGTTAACCCAGTTGCTTGATTTACATACCTAGGAGAACTCATGGCCGATTTCTATCAAAATGGCGTTGTTACTACATTACACAATCTTTCCCGTCGGCCCACAGAAGATTTGGAAGCAGAACTTTTGCGTTTTTCGCAAAAGCGGCCCATGGCTTTAATTCTGCCCTCACTGTATTCTGAGTTGGAAGGTAAAGCGTTACCACTGATCCTTGATGAGCTTACAAAGGTTCCCTATCTGTCTGAAGTGGTTATCGGGCTTGATCGCGCTGACAAAAAACAATATCAGCAAGCACTTAAATTTTTTGACAAGCTGCCACAACATCACCGCGTACTGTGGAATGATGGCCCCCGGTTAAAGGCTATTGATGAGGAGCTTCAGCAACACGGACTGGCGCCCAAGGAAATGGGTAAAGGTCGTAATGTCTGGTACTGCAT
>CAZDUT010000008.1:27865-32072 GCA_964508695.1 uncultured Alteromonas sp. | reverse complement strand
GCGGGGGATGTGTTAACCACGTGCCGAAATGCGCCCCAGGCGAAGTACTGCGGCGGTTCCGGTAAAGCTGAAGAAATTGCCGCAGGGGTGAAGGCCAATGAGGCCAATGTGGTGATTTTTAACCACGCCCTGTCGCCGTCACAGGAACGTAACCTCGAAGCAATGTGTAAATGTCGGGTACTTGATCGTACCGGGCTGATTCTGGATATCTTCGCCCAACGGGCGCGTACACACGAAGGTAAGCTTCAGGTCGAGCTGGCACAGCTTCGGCATATTTCCACGCGACTTATTCGCGGCTGGACGCACCTTGAGCGTCAGAAAGGCGGTATTGGCCTCAGAGGGCCGGGTGAAACCCAGCTTGAAACAGACAGACGCTTACTGCGCGGGCGAATTAAATCAATTTTGCGACGTCTTGAAAAAGTGCAAAAGCAGCGCGAGCAGGGCAGACGCGCCAGGGTACGGGCGGAAATTCCCACTGTGTCACTGGTAGGCTATACCAACGCCGGAAAGTCGACGCTGTTCAACACCATTACAGAATCTCACGTGTATGCGGCTGATCAATTGTTCGCCACGCTGGACCCGACGTTGCGGAAGCTAGAGCTACAAGACGTAGGTGAAGCTATACTGGCAGATACAGTTGGATTTATTCGGCATTTGCCCCACGATCTGGTGGCCGCCTTCAAGGCCACGCTACAGGAAACCCAGGAAGCGGACCTGTTGCTGCATGTGGTGGACGTGGCAGAAGCCAATCACCGCGACACCATGAACGAGGTAAACACGGTACTTGAGGAAATCGAGGCGGACGATATTCAACAGTTAATTATCTGTAATAAGATCGATAAACTGGAAAAAGTCGGGCCGCGTATAGACCGTGATGAAAATGGCATTCCCCAGCGGGTATGGCTGTCAGCGCAGACCGGTGAAGGGGTTGAGCTGCTATCACAGGCGCTGACCGAATGTCTGGCCAAGAGCATGGTGAACTATACCCTGCGAATTCCGCCAGCGGAAAGCCGCTTGCGTGGAGTGCTGTTCGAGTTAAACTGCATTGCCAGTGAAAGCTATGATGACCAGGGTGACTGGGTCGTAGATGTACGCATGCCGTCGGTTGACTGGAACCGGCTGGAAAAAAGGCTGGACAATGGCCTGTCAGAATTTGTTGTTCGGCATTAAAAGCGCGTAAGATGTCCGTTCGCTGTAAAAAATAACGATTAATCAGTATGGAGTATCAGCATGGCTTGGAATGAGCCTGGTGGCAATAATAACGACCCCTGGAAAAATAAAGGCGGTCGGGATCAGGGGCCACCGGATCTGGATGATGTATTTAAGAACCTGTTTGGCAAATTTGGCAAAATGGGAGGCGGCAAAGGCGGCTCGGGTAAAAACCTGGGAGGTATCGGTGCCGGTATCCTGATAGGCCTGCTTGCCATAATTTGGTTTATCAGTGGCTTCTATACGATTCAGGAAGCCGAGCGCGGCGTGGTGTTGCGGTTCGGCGACTATCATGAGTCGGTAGAGCCAGGACTTCGTTGGGCACCTACTTTCGTTGATACCATCATTCCGGTTGACGTGCAGTCAATTCGCGACCAGTCTTCCTCAGGGTCAATGCTGACCGAAGACGAAAACGTGGTGCGGGTTGAAATGGAAATGCAGTATCGGGTTGTTGACCCTTTCCGCTGGACATTTGCGGTAGAAAATCCAGAGATGAGCCTGAGTCACTCACTGGACAGTGCGATCCGTTACGTGGTGGGTCACTCTACCATGGACGATGTACTGACCGATGGTCGGGAAGTTACCCGTCAGCGTGTATGGGAAGAGCTGGAGGCGATATTAGAAACCTATGATATGGGTGTGGCCATCAACGACATGAACTTCCGTGACGCGCGTCCACCCGAACAGGTTAAAGATGCTTTTGATGACGCCATCGCCGCCCAGGAAGATGAGCAGCGCTTTATTCGTGAAGCAGAAGCCTATGCACGTGAAATTGAACCACGCGCCCGTGGCCAGGTTAACCGTATGAACGAGGAAGCCCAGGCTTACAAAGAGCAAGTCATTCTGGAAGCGCAGGGTGAAGTCGCCCGTTTCTCCGAGTTGTTGCCGCAGTATGAAAGAGCGCCGCAGGTAACCCGTGATCGTATTTATCTTGAAACCATGGAAACGGTGTATGGCAACACCAGCAAAATTCTGGTCGACAGCAAAAATGGCAACAACATGATGTACCTGCCGCTAGATAAAATCATGGAGCGTCAGAACACGTCGGGTAGCAGAAAGCAATCACGTAATACGCTGGAAGGTCTGCGGGCACCGGTAGTGGATGAAGGCAGTGCCCAGTCACAAAACTCAAACAGCGGTCTGCGTGGCGGCTCATCCAGAGAAGGGAGATAAGCAATGAAGAACTTAATTATTGCGATTGTAGTGCTTCTGGTGGTGCTGGCCTCCGGCTCATTGTTTGTGGTGAAAGAGGGCGAGCGCGCCATTGTGATCCAGTTTGGTAAAGTACAGCGCGACGACCAGACAGGTGACACGCGAGTGTTCGATCCGGGCCTGCACTTCAAACTGCCATTTATCGATTCTGTTAAGCATCTTGATGCGCGTATTCAGACCCTGGATGACACACCTGATCGCTTCGTGACCAGCGAGAAAAAGGATCTGATCGTAGATTCGTACGTGAAATGGAAAATTGATGACTTTGCACGTTACTATCTGTCGACCGGCGGCAACAAGTTGCAGGCCGAGGCGCTACTGAAACAGAAAGTGAACAACGGTCTGCGTTCGGAATTCGGTACCCGTACCATCGCCCAGATTGTTTCCGGTGAGCGTTCTGCACTGATGGATCAGGCGATGCAGCAGGCATCAACGTCGTCTGACGAACTGGGAATAAAAATTGTGGATGTACGGGTGAAGCAGATTAACCTGCCAACGGAGGTCAGTAACTCGATTTTCCAGCGTATGCGTGCAGAACGCGCGGCGGTTGCCCGTGAGCACCGTTCGGAAGGTCAGGAACAGGCAGAAGTCATTCGTGCTGATATCGACGCCAAGGTAACGGTGATGCTGGCCGACGCTGAGCGTAACGCGCGACAGCTTCGTGGTGAAGGTGATGCGCTGGCGGCGCAAATTTACGCCGACTCGTATTCACAAAACCCTGAGTTTTACTCGTTCCTGCGAAGCATGGATGCGTACCGCACCAGCTTCGATAACAAACAGGATGTAATGGTACTGGAACCGGACAGCGAGTTTTTTAAATATATGAATGCCAGTCAGGGCAGAAAAGACCAGTAAGTTACTGCCACGTAACAGCAATTAAAAAGCCAGCGTCTTTACGCTGGCTTTTTTGATCACAATACTTTACATCCTCGCATACAAAACAGGTCTGCTTTTACCTCGCTGACGTGCAAAAATACTCCAAAATCGGATAAACTAGCGCGCTCGATTGATTAGAAGAAGAAATGCAGACCCTCCTAAGTGCCGTCTGCAGTAACTAGACAGAGGGACAATTTTGAATTCTGAGAATACTAAAACACAGTCATCAGAGGGCTATGAGCCGTCTCAGGATGGACTGTTTTCGCGCTTTCTGGCGACGGTTGAGTGGCTGGGGAATTTGCTGCCGCACCCAGTGACGCTGTTTGCGTTGCTGTCGGTGGGTATCGTTATTTTAAGCGGTATCCTCGGTTACTTTGATATTGCGGTTGCCGATCCGCGCCCTGAAGGCGCCAAAGGGCGTGATGCCGACGGCATGATTGAGGTTATCTCCCTCACCAGTGCCGAGGGGTTGCAGAAAATTGTAACCGGACTGGTAACCAACTTTACAGGATTCGCGCCGCTTGGCACGGTGCTGGTTGCGCTGCTGGGAGTGTCAGTCGCTGAACATTCAGGACTTCTGTCTGCACTTATGCGTGGTTTGGTGATGAACGCGTCGAAACGCGCGGTCACATTTGCAATAGTGTTTGCCGGTATAGTGTCCAATACCGCCTCGGAACTCGGCTATGTGGTGCTTATTCCGCTGGCAGCAATGATTTTCCACTCGTTAGGACGACATCCCCTCGCAGGACTGGCGGCGGCGTTTGCCGGTGTGTCCGCCGGCTACAGTGCCAATATTTTGCTTGGTACCGTCGATCCGCTGTTGTCCGGGATCACAGAAGCGGCGGCGCACATGATCGAGCTCGGCGCCGACTTCGCCATGGTGGTTACCCCCGCCTACTACAAACGGGCG
>CAZDUT010000008.1:0-27855 GCA_964508695.1 uncultured Alteromonas sp. | reverse complement strand
ACATTATCGACCCTGACTATACTGTCGGGCCGGAAGTTAACTGGTTCTTCATGATTGTTTCCACGTTCGTGATCGCCATTCTTGGTGCACTGGTTACCGAGAAAATTGTTGAGCCAAGACTGGGCAGCTACGATCACAGTGAAGCCTCAGTGGAACTTGAAACGCAATCGATGGAAGCGCCAAGCGAGAAGGAACGCTCCGGCATGAAGTGGGCGGGGGTATCATTTGCCTTGGTATGTGCCTTACTGGCAATAACGGTGGTGCCGGAAAATGGTATTCTGCGAAACCCTGAAACCGGTGAAGTGGCCGATTCTCCCTTCCTGGACGGGATTGTTGCCTTTATCTTTATTACCTTTGCCATCCCGGGTTTTGTATACGGCCGTGTTGCCGGCACCATGAAAAATGACCGTGACGTTATCGATGCGATGTCGAAAAGCATGGGCGCCATGGGCCTCTATATCACCCTGGTATTCTTTGCGGCGCAGTTTGTTGCATTCTTCAAATGGACAAATTTAGGGACGGTACTGGCAGTAAAAGGGGCTGCCTTATTGCAGGCCGCCGGTCTGGATGGTCCTGCCGTGTTTATTCTGTTTATCCTGATGTGCGGTATCGTCAACCTGTCATTAGGAAGCGCCTCGGCGCAATGGGCCGTTACTGCACCGATATTCGTACCAATGCTGATGCTTATCGGTTATGCACCAGAAGTCATTCAGGCGGCGTACCGTATTGGTGACTCGGTCACTAACGTGATAGCACCCATGATGAGTTACTTCGGGCTGATACTTGCCATGGCAGCACGCTACAAAAAAGATTTGGGCATGGGAACACTGATAGCCATGATGCTACCTTACTCCATGATCTTCATCGTGGGGTGGACCTTGTTGTTCTACCTGTGGGTGTTTGTACTGGGCTTACCGGTAGGGCCAGGCGCTGCAACCTACTATCAGCCGTAGTCAGTGAAAGACGTCTGACACCGCAAAGATACGCATGAGGCTTCGCCCGACGAGGCCTCATGTTTACGGTGTTGAACTTTTTTATGGTGTGCTGAGTGCCCATCCGCATCAGATAACAGGATTCATGTTTAGCTGACCACAGATCAGCGGGTATTGTCCACGGTCATCACACCGGCAGCGGGTAATAGACAAAAGCGATTAGCCATATCACTCATTTTCCTGTGAATTTCTTGTCACTTACGATCACTTTCCACATTGCTTGGGTATAATAGCCTTATGCTCATCAACGTCCCAAGCACCCGACTATGAAGTACAAAGGCACGGCCCAGTTCTCACATTCGCAGTCCAGAAAAATTGGCGTACTTATCACTAACCTGGGAACACCGGACAAGCCCACCACGGCCGCACTGCGTCCGTATCTGAAAGAGTTTCTGTCCGATCCCAGGGTGGTGGAGGTACCGCGATTGCTTTGGTGGCTGATCCTGAATATGGTGATCCTGCGCATTCGCCCGCGGCGTTCAGCGAAAGCGTACCAAACCGTGTGGACTGAGGAAGGCTCGCCATTACTGTCGATTACCCGTGACCAGGCCAGTGCGCTCAGAAAGAAGTGTCAGGAAACCTATGGTGACGACGTCGTCGTGGAGTTCGCGATGCGGTATGGCAAGCCCTCTATTCGTCATACGCTCGATAATATGCTGACCCGGGGGGTGGATAAACTTGTCGTGCTACCGCTTTATCCGCAATACTGTGCGTCCACGACAGGCTCGACCTTTGACGCGATTGCCAATGACTTTACCCGGCGGCGCTGGCTGCCCGAACTACGCTTTGTGAATCACTATCACGATTACCCGGCCTTTATCCGGGCGGCGGCGAATAAAATTCGTGCCCACTGGGACTCACACGGTCGCGCCGACAAACTGCTGTTTTCTTACCACGGCATTCCGAAACGCTATTTGCTCAATGGTGATCCCTACCACTGCGAGTGTCATAAAACATCCAGATTGCTTGCCGAAGAATTAGGTCTGAAGCCGGATGAATATATGACCACCTTTCAGTCTCGTTTCGGGCGTGAGGAATGGCTCAAACCCTACACCGACGAGACACTAAAGAGCATGCCGGCGCAAGGCATTTCGTCAGTGCAGGTTTGTTGTCCGGGGTTTTCCGCAGATTGCCTGGAAACCATTGAAGAAATCGGTGAAGAGAACCGTGATTACTTTATCGAAGCGGGCGGCAAACGCTATGAGTATATTGATGCCTTAAACAGTGATCCTGAGCATATCGACATGATGTTTGAGCTCGTCCAGCAGAACCTGCATGGCTGGACGTTAGATAAAAACGATGAGCAACGAGCTGCGCTGGCGCGCGCCTTAGGTGCCAGCCAGTAATCAACCTATAGAGAGGGAATCATGGACGTGAAAGCGCCGGAGGAATTATACAAAGCTCAGCGACTGGCAAATATATTGGACAGCGCCGTGACCCTGCCGATTATCCCTGTCAAAGTTGGTCTTGATTCATTGGTCGGCCTGATCCCCGGCGCCGGTGATGCACTGATGTTTCTGGCATCCGCCAGAATTATCTATTTAGGCAAGCGCATGGGTGTGCCGCCGCAGTTAATGAAAAAAATGTTCAGAAACGCCATTGCTGACTTTGCATTAGGCTTTATACCGCTGGTCGGCGATGTCGCTGATGTCTTTTTTAAAGCCAACCAAAAAAATGTACGGATCATGGAAAAGTGGTGGGTTGCCGAGAATCAGGCGCGGATAGCGGCCTCTACTGAGGAGAAATTGCAGGACTGGCAAGACCGTCAGGACCAGAAAACAGTTTAACGCCGCACTAATCGGATTGCGGCTTCAGCGCGTACACATCCCAAATCATCCCTGAATTGAACGCGTTGTTATGTGCAGCAGATTAGTTTGCTGCATGCTCCTAAGCGAAAATGCTAACAGGGCAACGCCCCAACAAGGAGTCGGCGGTAGATGAAAGCATCCGATTTATTCGTCAAAGCGCTGGAAGCAGAGGGCGTGGAGTTTGTCTTCGGGATCCCCGGAGAGGAAAACCTCGATCTTCTGGAATCATTACGAACCTCTTCAATTAAACTCGTCCTCACCCGTCATGAACAGGGGGCAGGTTTCATGGCTGCAACCTATGGACGGTTAACCGGCAAAGTCGCCGTGTGCCTGTCCACACTAGGTCCCGGTGCGACCAACTTAGTGACACCTGCGGCCTACGCTCAGCTTGGCGCCATGCCGATGCTGATGATCACCGGACAAAAACCTATCAAGACCAGTAAGCAAGGTCGCTTTCAGGTGATTGATACAGTAGACATGTTCAGGCCTATCACCAAATTTACTACCCAGGTGGTGAGTGGTGACCGGATCCCTTCCGTGATCCGCGAAGCATTCCGCATTGCGCATGAAGAGCGACCCGGCGCAGTACATATTGAATTGCCCGAAGATATTGCTGAAGAAGACACAGAAATGCCGCTGTTAAAGCCCAGCATGTCGCGTCGGCCAATTGCAGAGTACAAAGCCATCAATGCCGCCGTCAGCATGATCGAAGAGGCACGCTCGCCGGTTCTGCTTATCGGTGCCGGCGCCAACCGCAAACTGACGGCGAAAATGTTGCGTGAATTTGTGGATAAAACCGGTATCCCGTTTATTACTACACAAATGGGTAAAGGCGTGCTGAATGAAAGCGACAAACTGTTCGTGGGCAATACGGCGCTTTCTGATCATGACTTTGTGCACCGCGCCATTCGCCGCGCTGATCTGATCATCAATGTGGGGCATGATGTGGTAGAAAAACCGCCGTTTTTCATGCATCACGACGGGCAACAGGTAATCCACATAAACTTTGATTCTGCCTCCGTCGACCCGGTTTACTTCCCGCAACTTGAAGTGGTCGGCGACATCGCAAACAGCATCTGGCAAATCAAAGAAGCTATTGAACCCCAGAAAGACTGGAAACTGGATTTTTACACCGACATCCACGAGGCGTATGTCGCGCACCGTGAAGCCGCAGAAAATGATGACCGTTTCCCTATTTTGCCGGAGCGGTTTGTGCGGGATATCCGCAGAACAATGCCGGAGGACGGTATTGTGACGCTGGATAACGGTGTCTACAAAATCTGGTTTGCGCGAAATTATCCTGCCTATCATCCAAATACCTTGCTGCTGGACAATGCGCTGGCCTCCATGGGGGCAGGCTTGCCCTCTGCCATTGCCGCTAAACTGGTTAATCCGGACAAACCCGTGCTGAGTGTTTGCGGTGACGGCGGATTTATGATGAACAGTCAGGAAATTGAAACCGCCGTCAGACTGAATCTCGATCTGGTTGTGGTGGTGCTGCGTGATGATGCTTACGGCATGATCAAATGGAAGCAGTCCAACATGCAATTTGACGAGTTTGGTCTGGACTACGGCAACCCGGATTTTGTGAAATATGCCCAGAGCTACGGCGCCCAGGGCTGGCGGGTAGATAGCGCCGAGGTACTGGAGCCGATGGTCGAAAAATGTCTGAATACCCCAGGTGTACATGTCATCGACTGTCCGGTGGACTACAGCCTGAACGATGAAACCCTACATCACACCATTCGCGAATTAAGCGCAAAATTTAAGGAGTAACCATGTTGAAGGACAGTTATCCCTATTACCTGGCTAACGAAGCCTGCAGCCCTAACACAGATTTAGAGGTTACCAACAAGTACACCGGTGAAGTGGCGACCAAGGTCGCTATCGCCGACGCCAAGGCTATCGATAAAGCGATTGCCGCCGCGCACGAAGCGCAACCAGCCATGACAGCGATGCGTCCTTATGAGCGTCAGGCCGTACTGGAACATTGCGTCAAGCGCTTTGAAGAGCGCTTTGATGAACTGGCAGATGCACTGTGTATTGAAGCCGGTAAGCCAATTAAAGACGCCAAGGGTGAAGTCACCCGCCTCATCGACACGTTCAAAATTGCAGCTGAAGAGTCGGTGCGTATTAACGGTGAAGTCGTCAATCTGGAAATCTCTGCACGGGCCAAAGGCTACCAGGGAATGACCAAGAAAGTACCTATTGGTCCCTGTTCGTTCATTTCACCGTTCAACTTCCCGTTGAATCTGGCGGCGCATAAAGTGGCGCCAGCCATTGCCGCTGGCTGTACCTTTGTACTTAAACCGGCATCGAAAACCCCTATTGGTGCGCTTATTATCGGTGAGGTATTGGCGGAAACGGATTTACCCAGGGGTGCATTTTCGATCCTGCCGTGTAGCCGCGATGGTGCCGATTTGTTTACCACCGACGAGCGCCTGAAGTTGCTTAGCTTTACCGGTTCTCCGGACGTTGGCTGGGCGCTGAAAGCGAAAGCCGGTAAGAAGCCGGTGGTGCTGGAGCTGGGAGGCAATGCAGCCTGCGTGGTGGACGAAGACGCTGATATCGGCGACGCCATCGAACGGATGATTGTTGGCGCTTACTATCAGTCTGGTCAAAGCTGCATAAGTGTACAGCGTATTCTGGTACACCGGAATATTTACGAAGAGTTTAAGACCCGGTTTGTTGACGCGGTCAAGGGCTTGGTGTCTGGCGACCCGTCAGACGACAACACGTTTATTGGCCCGATGATTTCTGAAACAGAAGCCGAGCGTCTCGGTAATTGGATTAAGGCGGCAGAAGAGGCCGGCGGCACTATCTTATGTGGTGGTGAGCGCGATGGCGCCATGCTGCAGGCGACGGTAATGGAAAATGTCCCCAAAGACTGTGACGCTAATGCGGAAGAAGCCTTTGGCCCCTTGTCAGTGCTTGAGCCATTCAATGATTACGATGAGGCGCTGGCCGAAGTGAACAACAGTCGCTATGGCTTACAGGCCGGTATTTTTACCCGCGATATCTACAAGGCAAACCGTGCATGGGACGTCCTGGATGTTGGCGGCGTCATCATCGGTGATGTACCCAGTTGGCGGGTAGATAACATGCCTTACGGCGGTGTGAAGGACTCCGGACTTGGCCGTGAAGGGATCCGTTATGCCATCGAAGATATGACTGAAACCCGCTTAATGGTGATCCGCACCCCGTAAGCAAACGCTGGCTGGCGCTGTGAATGCAGCGCTAGCCCCGCTTATGGCGCGATGATAGCGTGGTCTTCAAGCGCCGACAGCGGAATGATATCCAACGCCTTCTCATGGGTGGCAGCCAGATTCACTTTTGGAGCAACGCCAGCGTGATAGGCCTGTAACCAACGTGCTGCGCACACGCACCAGCGGTCACCGGGCTTAAGGCCGGGAAAGGACATCTCTGGTCGTGGCGTGACCAGATCGTTGCCGCTCTCCAGCGAAAATGCCAGAAACGCCTCATCTACCACCACACATACACTGTGATTGCCCAGATCAGCATCCGGCACGTAGCAAAATCCTTCACGCGTAAACCCCGTATTACCGCAACACAATTGCAGCGGCTTACCATAAACATTTTTTGCGTTGGCCAACATTGCCTCCCTATAAGGACGTTGTGAATGAAACTTCCTTAATGAACATGAATAACTCCGGTAACGTAACTATCAACGTTAATCCCTCTGACAAAAAAATCCAGTGGTAAATCATGTTAGATAAAAGTCAGCGCTCAGCCTCCATTGATGACAAAAATCTTTCTCAGGACGAGGTGGCGCGATTTGATGCCATGGCCAGGGAATGGTGGGATCCCAATGGCAAGTTTAAAACCGCGCTGGCGTTTAATAAGGCCAGACTGAGTGTGATGCTCACCCAACTTTGTCGTCACTATGGCCGGGTGGAGAGTGAACACTGCCTCAATGGTATAACGGTCCTGGATGTGGGCTGCGGAGGTGGGCTGGTCAGCGAAACGCTGGCAAGCTGTGGGGCCAGCGTCACGGGCGTGGATGCCTCAGCAACCAGCATCGAGGTAGCGAAACGCCATGCTGAACAAAGCGGTGTGCAGATTGATTACCGACATGCAGTCTCATCCGATATCGCCAGCGAAGCGAAGCAGTTCGATGTCGTTATTAATGCGGAAGTGGTTGAACACGTGCCAGACCAGCCGGCGCTAATTACCGAATGTGCGGGCATGGTCAAACCGGGAGGTATGCTCATACTGGCGACGCTTAACCGTACTATCAAAAGTTTTATCATCGCGATTGTCGGCGCCGAATATGTGATGCGCTATTTGCCAAGAGGGACACATGACTGGCGCAAGTTTGTAACGCCTGAAGAACTCGATACATGGACCGGCCCGGCCTTCGAAAAACAGTTTGAAACCGGTATGCGTCTGAACCCTTTTACCGGGAAGTGGCATCGTTGCAACAGCACCGCAGTGAATTACCTGCAATGTTACAGACGTGAAAGCCAAGACGAGATATAAATATTCACGAGGGTGATAGTTTGACCTTGCGCGGTTTGATTTGCCAAGCTGCGCGCACAGGATTACGCTAGGCAGAGAGATTTATATAAGGATTTTGGCGATGAAAATCTATGAAACCAAATCGGCGCCCAACCCGCGCCGGGTTCGCATTTTTCTGGCTGAGAAGGGCATCGACATGGATTACGTACAGGTCGATATCCAGAAAGGGGAGAACCTGAGCGCCGAAATGCGCGCCAGGAACCCACTGGGAAAGGTGCCTATTCTTGAGCTGGACGATGGCAGTTGTATCGCCGAAACCGATGCTATATGCACCTACTTTGAAGCGCTGCAGCCGCAACCCTCACTGATGGGGACCAGCCCCTTCGAGAGAGCCACCATTGCTATGTGGCAACGTCAGGTTGAGTTCGCCCTGATGATGCAGGTGGGCATGTGCTTTCAGCATTCAACCGGCTACTTTAAGGACCGCATGACCCCGATCCCGGAATTTGGCAAAGAGGCGGGCATCAATGCCGCTAAGTACCTCAATATTCTGGAACGCCGGTTAGAGCTTAATGATTATATTGCCGGGCCGCGATTCTCCATTGCTGATATTACCGCGCTTTGTGCTATCGACTTTGCTCGCGTGGTGGACATCCGGCTGAAGGATGAGCATAAGAACCTTAACGCCTGGTATGAAAAAGTAAACCAGCGTGAAAGTGTAAAAGCCTGATGATCGATTTGTACACGGCAGCCACGCCCAATGGCTGGAAAGCCTCGGTTGCGCTGGAAGAGATGGGGCTGGACTACCTGGTTCATAGTGTCAACCTGATGGATGGCGAACAAAAATCGCCAGAATTTTTAGCGCTTAATCCCAATGGGCGCATTCCGGTTATCGTTGATCGCGAGGCAAACGGAAATGTGGTGTTTGAGAGTGGCGCGATCATGATGTACCTGGCCGAGAAAACAGGCAGATTTTTACCTGCTTCCGGGGCGGCGCGAAGTCAGGTTATCCAATGGCTAATGTTTCAGATGGGCGGTGTCGGGCCCATGATGGGCCAGGCCAACGTTTTTCACCGTTATCTCGATGAGCGTATTCCTACGGCAATCGATCGCTATCAAAACGAGGTGCGTCGGCTGTTTACCGTGCTGGATAGCCATCTGGCCGACAACGCATTTCTGGCCGGCGATTACAGTATTGCCGATATGGCAAACTGGTGCTGGGTACGCACCTATGAGTGGTCGGGTGTGAGCATTGACGGTTTGGATAACCTGCACCGCTGGAAAAACAGTATTGAAGCCCGTCCAGCGGCGCGGCGGGGCGTGGAAGTGCCACACAAAATTGACAAAGAGGCGCTGATCAAAGGGGCCAAATCGGTAGTGACGCGGTAGTCCTGTGTCACTTACAACCAGTGCTTCAGCTGTATCGTGCCTTCACCGGTATAACTGAACACCAACTCCGCAAGCATACCGCCAGAACCGCTCATCGATACGAGCGAGTCACAATCGACGTTTTCCGCACAGGTAACAATCGCAACAAGTTACTCACAGCAAGGTGATTGTTACACCAACGATCTACCAGGGTTACTTTTGACGACGTGGTTCTTTTGCCGTTAACTTTATTTCCGGCGGCCCGTCTGCAAAACCGGAAAAACCCTCTTGGTGTAGCCAGTCCAGGGCTACAGGCAGTGAGTCAAACATGCCGACTTCTTGATTTTTTAAGGCGAGTTCATCAAGCCCTGACAGATAAACCTGATAATAAACCGAGTCAGGCTCATCGACGCGGGCAAAGGTAGAATAGCCTTTATCTAACCATTCAGTAATTGCCTCAGACCATGCTTCAGTGCTGTCTGGTGTTATCCCCTCAACCTCACGGGTATCGGCGATGATCGCAAATTCACGTCCCGCCAATTTGTCGACACAGTCCGATATGGCGCTGATCGCAGTGCGAGATGCTTCAAGGTTCCAGGCACCTGTAGCGACAAAAATAATGATAGTTCCGTCACAATGGACTTCATATAAACCGTGTTCAGAAAACATAAACGAGCAAACTTCCTCAGGAAGGTATGGCCAAAAATGCAAGCGGCCACCCTTTTAGTGCTAATACGGACGGTGGCCTGCTTGGGATTTAAGGCCGGACCGTCACAATCGATTGTCTTTAAAAAAAGCAATGCACCGCGCCGCGAATACCATTCTACCCGCGGGTTAAGTACATTGCTCTTTGTCGCGATGTAAACGAATTAAAATGCGCTTGACTGCTTTATGTTGCAAGCGACGTCATGTCTGTGTGCAACAGCGGATGCGCTAACATTACTCGTTTTCCATCAGGTCAGTGCGTAGAGCCCAGATATTATACTCGATCTCTTCAAAATGATCGGCCCAACCATCCAGTAATTCTTTGGCTTTGTTTTCGTCACCCATATGCCTGGCCAGCATTTCAGGGAATTTTTCATCCGGCGTAGCCATTGCCGCCCAGTTTTCATAGGGCACAGCCAGTACCAACTCTCCCCGGCCACCTACCTCACTGGAAAATGCCCAGTGATAAGGCCATTTTTCTGCCTTCGCAGCGTCTGCCATGGCGTTCTTATCTTTTTCAATCGCACCCCGGTGACCAAGTTTGGGTGTATAGACGGTTACCCCTACATACTTGTATTTGACATCCGGCCCCCAGTGACTGTTTTCATCATCTTCCACTGACAGGTAGTGATGATAGTGATCAACGAACTGCGCGGCAGTCTCTTCCCAGTGTTTGTTGATCCCCTGCTGCATGGTCCAGTCCCGGTAGCTATCCATATCTTGCCAGGTAAAACGGTTGGCGCGCACCGCAATACGGTTAAGCTTGTGACCTAAGACCGGGGTGTAAAAGTGCCATTCGCGGGGATCATCTTTGGCGCGTCTGAACTTCACATGCTCACGCATGGCTTCTTCCAGTTCCTGCATTTTGCCAGCCTTGGGTATCATGACCCACATCTCTGCCAGCATTTCCTGGTTTGCACCCTTGGACTGGTGCTGGTCGGCCATCGCGTTCGCGGACATCAGACAAACGAAAACCCACCCAACTGTAAAGGTTAAACCTCTTATCAATTTATTCATTATTTTGTCCTCATTAGATGTTTCACTAAACGAGTCCATCACTGCAGTAACAAAGGCTACTTTCTTTTGTTCTGTAGAACCCACTACTTACTGTGAGCTAACAGCTTAGTCGTGCTATTTTCAGTCTGCTTATAGATATACAAATCTTGTCTAACGATCGACGATTTGGCTATAAAAAGAATTAAAAAAAGTTAATGAGGCTATGTAGTAAACATTGTGGGGGTCAGGTACTGACACGCCCGTGATGCTCGCTTATAGTGAGGATAACGCCACAGAAACAATTATTGATATGGAGACAACCATGAAAGTAACCTGCGTTGGTGAAGTGCTTATTGATATGCTGGCAAGCGGCGCGACAGAGCAGGCCTCTTTGCCGATGATGGCACCTTTTCAGCCGCACGCAGGCGGTGCGCCCGCAAATGTGGCGGTTGCCGTTGCAAAGCTTGGTGGTCAAAGCGATCTGGTCTCTATGGTAGGTGAAGATGCCTTTGGCGATTATCTGATAACAATGTTGCGTCATTATGAGGTGGATACGACCCGGGTTATGCAAACGGATGCCGGGAAAACGGCACTGGCCTTTGTGAGCCTGGATGCAGATGGCGAGCGCTCCTTCGATTTTTATATCGATAATGCCGCGCATACCTGGCTGGGCAAAGAAGCCTATATTTACGTGGATATCGACGCGGATCAGATCGTGCACTTTTGTTCCGGATCATTGGCATCATCCCGGGTTCGGGAAGGTACCGAGGTCATGCTGCAAAAAGCCAAAGACGCAGGTACGCTGACTTGCATGGACATTAACTGGCGTCCGGCGTTCTGGGATGATACCCACCACGCCCCTGCACTGATTGACGAAGTAGCCAGTCAGGTATCCATTATCAAGGCCAGTAAGGAAGAACTGGACGAACTGTACGGTGAAGACAAAACCGGGCACTGCATAACCCATTGGCTGGACCAGGGAGTTAAACTGATTTTACTTACCGATGGCGGCGCACCGATCGTGGCGTATACTGCGCATGGCGAGGTACAGGTAACACCGCCTGAGGCGACAGTAAAAGATACCACCGCGGCCGGTGATTCCTTTATTGGTGCTTTGCTTTACTACCTTAGCCAAAATCTGCCTTCTGCAGCCGCGTTATCATCATGGCTTAAGGCGCCGGACAACCTTGAAAGCGCACTGCACTTCGCCGCCCGATGCGGTGCGCATACCGTCAGCCAGTATGGGGCATTCACCGCGTTACCGTCATCAACAGACGTGCGCTAGCCCTACCCGGACAGCGCAATGGTCAGTCCGGCGTTTCAATCAGCGAGCGAACGAATTCCAGGGTGTCGGCCTCATGGGCCGGCTTGTCCCAGCGAATACGATGAAAGCGTGGAAAGCGCAAAGCAATGCCTGACTTGTGCCGATTGGAGGGGTGGACCGCATCAAATGCCACCTCCACCACTAACGCCTTTTCAACTTCACGGACCGGGCCAAACCGTCCAATGGCATGTCGCCGTACCCAGTTATCAAGCTTTTTGAGCTCTTCGTCAGTAAAGCCTGAATAGGCCTTACCGATGGGCAACAGCGCACCGTCCTGCCAGGCACCGAAGGTGAAGTCAGAATAATAGCTTGAGCGGTTCCCATGCCCGCGCTGGGCATACATTATCACTGCGTCGACATACAGCGGGTCGCGTTTCCACTTGTACCATTCACCTTTGGGACGCCCCGGCACATAGCGTCCGGCACGACGCTTAATCATCAGTCCCTCCACAGCAAGATCAGCGGATGCGGTTTCGTGCAGGGTGCGCAGTGCTGATGCTGAGTTGGCTGGTAATGTGTCTGACAGGAACAGGCGATCTGGATTTTCGCGCTGAAACCAGGCTTCCAGTGCCTCTCGACGTTCATATAACGGCTGGTTGCTAAGTGTGGTGTCATTTAACTGTATGGCGTCGTAAATGATCATGCCCGCCGGGAGCGCAGCCATAAGTTTTTTGGCCGGTTTTTTCTTATTTAAGCGCTGCTGCAGGGCATTGAAGGTGTCAACTTTCGGCTGGTTATCGTCGGTAGTGTGGATCACCAATAGCTCACCATCTACGGTGAGGTGGTGATCAACCTGCTCAAGCAAATCGGGGAAAGCATGACTGATATCGTCGCCGGTCCGTGAAAACAGGGCCTTACCCTGTGGCGTAGACACCAATTGCACACGGATACCGTCAAATTTATGCTCAATCTGCCACTCAGCGGGTTGCCAGTTGGCCAGTACTTTTTCTTCGATAGGATGGGCAAGCATTACCGGGTGGAAGGTGACTCTGTCAGAGATGTCCGGTTTAGGACCCTGTGCGTCCAGCCAGGCAAGCAGTTCGACGTAAGGAGGCGCCACGCCATGCCACAGCGCTTCAATGTCCTGAATATCCTTATTCCCGTAATCGGCCAGTACCTGTTTAACCGAACGCGCCGACATGCCAACCCGCAGCCCGCGCGTACCCAGCTTGATTAATGCCCATCGCTGGGATGCTGTCATGCTGTCCATGTAAGCGGTGAAGTGCTTGCCCACGTCGGCACGCTTGGCATGTTTAAAGGTACTGACAACCTCGGTGAGACTCGGCAGGTCGGTGGTTTGCGTGTCAGCAGGTGGCCACAAATGTGCCACTGTTTCACTCATTTCGCCCACATAATCGTAACTCATGGCAAACAGGGCTTCATCAACGCGCTCAAGCATTAGCTGCTTAATGGTATTGCGTTTAAAAAAATCAAAGCGCAGGGTACCAGCCAGTGCCGCAATGGCCCAGCCGCGATCAGGATCCGGGGTGGTGGCAAGATAATTTTGCAATAATGCGGCTTTGGCGTTGGTACTACCGGTAAAATACAGTTGTTCGAGCAGTGCACTGAACGTCTCCATCAGCCACTCTCGTCTTCATTTTCGTAACCCATGAGTGAAAGCGCCAGGGCTTTAAACCCCATTTCTCTTGCCTGATACACCAGCGCATCCTCACGCCCGTGGGTAACCCAAACCTCATCAGGTGAGACATCTTCGAGCGTTCTTACCAGCTCCGGCCAGTCACAATGATCGGAAATGATCAATGGCAGCTCTGCTTTGCGCTGACGCGCCCGAGCCCGGATCTGCATCCAGCCAGAGGCCATAACGGTGCGTACCTCAGGTAACGCTCGCGACCAGCGGTCTGCCAGGGCTGATGGCGGCGCCAATACAATTTCACCTTTTAGTGTAGCCTTGTCACTGACGTCGTTAACCGGTATCAGCTCGCCTAAATCAATGCCGTAGCGCCCATAAAGCTGACATAAGCGGATAAGCGCTCCGTGCAGGTAGATAGGTTTAAGGTAGCCGGCGTCGCGCAGCGCCAGGATCACGCGCTGGCATTTGCCCAGCGCGTAGGTACCGACCAGGTGACAGCGTTGCGGAAACATCGCCAGTGAGTCCAGCAGCTTGGTAATTTCCTGCTCGATAGGCGGGTGCTTAAAGACCGGCAGGCCGAATGTAGCCTCGGTAATGAATACATCACATGGGGTGATCTCAAATGGCGGACAGGTGGGATCAGGGCGGCGTTTATAATCGCCTGATACGACCAGCCGCTGCCCGCGAAATTGCAATATGACCTGACAGGAGCCAAGGATATGCCCCGCAGGAACCAAGCTCAGATACACAGGATCGTCGCGATGGCCAAGTGCTTTGACGTGACCGTATGCCATAGCAATAGTATGCCTGGCCATGTCCTGACCATAACGGGCGCGCATGATATCCAGGGTAGGGGCACTGGCGATAACCCGACCATGGCCCGGCCGGGCATGATCAGCGTGCCCATGGGTCACTATCGCCGTATCGACCTTTTCAAGCGGATCGATATAACAGTCACCCGGGGCGCAGTACAGGCCATTTTCATGCACAGTCATCCAGTGGCGGGGATGCAACGTAACTTCTCCTGTCACAACATCATGTAGCGGGTATACGGTACATACACCAATATGGTTGGATTATCACCGCACTTCACAGGATATTTGTAAGCGGCACCTATGGCAGAAGACTCCGGTAACTCCCTTCCCACGCCCTTTGCTAATTGGTTTTACAGCCGGGGCTGGAAAGTACGCGATTATCAGTATGATATGGTGAGGCGCGCGGAAAGTGGTCGGGATATTTTACTGATTGCACCAACGGGTGCCGGCAAAACGCTGTCGGGCTTTCTGCCGTCACTGCTGGAACTTCATCGTTCACCGCAGGAAGACCTGCATACACTTTATATCTCACCCCTTAAGGCACTGACCCAGGACATTCATCGTAATCTGCTTGAGCCTATCGACCAGATGGGTCTTACTATTACCGCCGAAACCCGCACCGGTGATACGCCTTCGCATAAACGCCAGCGTCAGCGAAAGAAGCCGCCGAACCTGTTACTCACGACGCCGGAATCGCTTATGCTCATGCTCAGCTACACCGACGCACCGCGCTTGTTTGGCGGTATCCGGCGGGTCATCATTGACGAAACCCACAGTCTTATCGCCAGCAAGCGGGGGGATTTTCTGACGCTGGCCATGGCGAGACTGCACGCGCTGGCACCACAGCACCAGCGGGTTGGACTGTCTGCAACGGTGGCTTACCCTGAGAGCGTTGCGGCCTGGCTGGGGCGCAGTGGCGAGAGCGCACAAATCTGTCAGGTGCCCGACACCGTTAAACCCACCATCACGTTGCTTAAATCAGACAACCGCATGCCTTTTGGTGGCTTTATGGCGCGGTATGCAATTGATGAAATCTACGCCACCATTCGTAAAGCCAAAACCACCCTGGTGTTTGTGAATACCCGTTCCCAGTCGGAGCTGATGTTTCAGATGTTGTGGGAGGTCAACCGTGAAGGGCTGCCCATTGCCTTGTATCATGGCTCGTTGAGTAAAGAGCAGCGTCGTAAAACCGAGGGCATGATGGCCAGCGGCTTGCTTCGCGCTATTGTCTGTACTTCCGCGCTGGAGCTGGGGATCGACTGGGGGAGCGTGGATAAGGTGATTCAGGTGGGCGCACCCAAAGGCGTAAGCCGGTTACTGCAACGTATTGGTCGTGCCAACCATCGCTTTGATGAACCCAGCGATGCGTTGCTGGTACCCGCCAATCGCTTTGAAGCACTTGAGTGTCAGGCTGCCATTGATGCCATTGATGCCGGTCAGCTGGACGGCGATAGGCCCATGCCCGGAGCGCTGGACATTTTGCCGCAGTATATTTTGAATTGCCTGTGCAGTGAGGCGGCGACCCCGGCGTCTATCTATCAGCAGGTGCTGAATGCCGCGCCATATCAGGGCGTCGATCGCGATGAGTTTAATAAACTCTGGGACTTTACGTTAAACGGGGGCAATGCTCTGGCGGCTTACGAGCGTTACCAGCGACTTACTGAAAATCCCGATGGTACCTTCAAACCGGCGAATCGCCGCGTTATGCAGCGGCACCGCCAGAACATCGGCACCATTGTTGAAGCCGGGCGGCTCAAGGTGAAGCGTATTCGGCGTGGAAATCAGGGTAAAATTATTGGTGAGGTGGAAGAGTACTTCGCCAGTCAGCTCACCCCCGGTGATTCTTTTCTGTTTGCCGGTGAGGTGCTGGTGTTCGACGCCATCCGGGACATGCAACTGCACGCTCGCCCGGGGAAAGGCAAAGAGCCTAAAATACCCAGTTATGTGGGCGGGCAAATGCCGCTGTCGACGTTTCTCGCCGATGGTGTGCGTGACATGCTGGCCAACCCGTCACGCTGGCGCGTTTTGCCAGCCCAGGTACAGGAATGGCTGGCATTGCAGGCGGAGTTCTCGCGCATTCCGCAGCCCGGAGAAGTGCTGGTGGAGCAATTTCCGTTTCGTAACGCAAATTACACGTTGTACTACACGTTTGAGGGGCGCAAAGCCAACCAGACACTGGGCATGCTGCTTACCCGACGGATGGAAAAAATGGGTGTGAAGCCTTTAAGCTTCAGTGTTACGGACTACGGCTTATCGGTGTGTGCGGTGGAGCCGATAAGCGATAGCGTACTTGCCGCGTTGTTTCAGCCCGATATCCTTGGCGATGAACTGGAAGACTGGATGCTGCAGGCACCCATGCTGAAGCGCTCCTTTCGTCAGGTTGCGGTTGTCAGCGGACTGACTGAGCAGCGCTACCACAGCAGTCAGAAAACCATGAAGCAGGTGACCTTTTCCACCGATTTGATCTACGATACGCTGCGTGAATATGATCCAGACCACATTCTGTTGGGCGTGGCGCGGGCCGATGCAGAGCGCGAGTTACTCGATCTGCGGCGGCTGGCCGACTTGCTTATTCGGTATGTTGATAAGACACACCTGGTTAACCTGGAAAAAGTTTCACCCATGGCCATTCCCATTGTGCTGGACGTCCGTAGTGAACAGGTGAAGGGGGCGGGGGCGCACGCGCTGCTAGAACAGGCCAGCCTGTATGAGGAAGCCGAGTCGATGCTTGAAGACGTTAAGGCATATTTAAGTGGCAGTCACTGAGCACTGGATTTCATCTCAATTACAACAGCGGCAGGTAATGCTGGTCCGCTTTGCAGAGTGCGGCTGGGTGCTTGATGCTCGCGGTGTGGCGTATTTACCCGATAGGGACTGGCTGGTGGTCTCTGATCTGCACTTTGAAAAAGGCAGTTTCCTGCACAGTGCAGGCAATCCGTTACCGGCGCTGGATACCCACGCCACCCTGAAGCGACTCAAAAATGCCATTGGGGATTATCAGCCCAGCGCGGTGGTAAGCCTCGGGGACAGTTTCCATGATGCGCTGAGTCTGGGGCGTATGGATAAAGCAGACCGCTCTTTATTGTTGTCTCTTGTCACCTCTGTGAAAGACTGGTACTGGATAGAAGGCAATCACGATCCTGCCATTCCTGCTGAGTTGCCCGGCACTGCGTTGGGTCAGCTACGGCATAAAACCATAACTTTTTCGCACGAGCCCGCAAAGAGCACCGAACACCAGATTATCGGACATTTTCATCCCAAATGCCGGTACCAAATCGGACGACGCCGGTTCAGCGGAAAGTGCTTTGTGGTGGCCCCCCAGCTCTTTATGATGCCCGCATTCGGGCAGTATACCGGCGGCTTGAGCGTTGATGATGAGGTTATCCTTAATCTGGCAGCTAAGCGTCAGCGACGATGCTTTATGCTTTACGATGACAGAATATGGGCAGTGAAATAACTCGCTGCCCATTGCCGCAGTTACCACTCCAGAGAATACAGCTAGCCTTCCTGATGCTGCTTGATAGCATTAACGGTCATCGCCATTACTTTATTGTGTGTAAGTCCTAACTGACCCAAATCCAGGGGAATGTCGGGGATCACGCCATCGGGCTTGCGGTCACCGTTAGGGCGGACGATCAATGCTTTGGGAAAGCCAACCTCAATACCGGTATTTTTCAGGTCGAAATGCTCCATGGCACCATAAGTGGTCGCCAGATCGGAGGTTTTTTCACCGATCACGGTACCAAAGCCGTAGTCCTGGAAAATCGCCGCGGTGTTAACAGCATTGGAGTAGGAATACCGGTTTATCAGCACATAGACCGGCTTTTCAAATCGCCTGCCTTGCCGCGGTTGGCTAAAGGGCAGATCAAAAGAAAACACCTCTCCATCGGCTTTTACATCATAGAATGCCTGGAACTGGTGGGAGATATCGTTGTGGCTGGTGGCGTTAGCCAGCCGGGCTTTGTTGGCCTCTTCAGCCTGCGAACTCACACGTACAATGAAATCAGAGGCAAACCTGAAGGGACGGTCAGCAATCCAGGCGATCATATGATCGCTGAATGAATTGGTGCCACCGGGATTATTGCGCAGGTCAATAATTAACGCATCAACGTCGTTTTCCAGGAAGAAGCCAAAGGCGTCATCAATGAAGGTGTGAAATGCCGTTGCGTCCCACAAGTCCTTTGCACCGGGTGTGGTATTGTAAAACGGGCCGGGTCGCAGATAGCCGGTGTTATCACCCACGATACTGTAGTCAGGCTGCTGGTAATCGGTATCGTCTGCTGGCTGGGTTGCGGCAAACTGCTGTTGCTGGGCAGAGGTAAGGGCATTCACGTGCACGGTTTTAGGCCCTCGTTCAGTGACAATGCGCAGCGAAAAGCGTTGCTTTTCGCCTTCCTCTAACCACATTAGATAGGGAAAGCGTGCTTCTATCAGCGTATTGGCAATGGTGGGGTTATCCGCCGAGATATAACCAGCGAAACGTGTTAGCCAGGTTGCCACCTCAATACCGTCAATCGCCGTAATTTCGGTGCCCTGGCGCAAATCTGTCTGCGCACCGTAGTAGGTGTCCACAAATATCCGTTTGCCGCGTATGGCTGGAAACAATGGTAGTGAACGTCCGCCGTTTTCACGAAAGGCCAGGTAATTATCTACCGGCAACGCGATATTGGCGTGGGCAACATCGCCGAGGGCAACGAAGCGCTGAAAATAAAGACGGGCTTCAGCATCTGTCATAGGTTGGGTGATACCGGCCAGATATTCAGTAAAGTGGTTGTCATACTGTTGCTTTGAAAGGTTGGCATACACATCGAAATGCGCTTCCTGTAAGGACTGGTAGAGTTGCGTGAAATCAGCGCGCAGGGCATCAACGCTGTGCGTGCTGGCCAGCACAGCCTGGCTGCTGACAAGCATGAATGTAATGGCAAAAAGTGCCCTAAGCCGTTTTTTCAGGTGGGATAAAAACATCAGTGTTCCTTGCTGTATGGTTAGGGCACCCAGTGTGGCCGTAAGGTGAAATCAAGTCCTGACAAAACTCTGATATTCTGCTGACACATTGCTGATGCTACACTATCTGGCGGTAGCAGCATGACGAAAACAACCCAAATGAGTGACAAAAAGCTGATCATTAATCAGTGGCGAATTGATATTGAGACCGGCGAGTTTGTTGGAAGCATAATCCAACCGACACGGACAGGTCGTCTTGAGCCGAAGGGAGCCGCGTTGCTTGAGGTGTTGGCGGGCCGTCCCGGGCAATTGATCACAAAAGATGAACTGGCCGTTTCTCTGTGGCCAGGTCAGGTGGTCACCGACGATGCCCTGACTCGGGTTGTATCCCGTCTGAGAAAAGCGCTTCAGGATGATCCCAGACAGCCCGCGATTATTGAAACCCTGCCAAAACGGGGCTACCGGCTAATTGCCAGCAAGGTGGAGTGGGAAACCGAACCGAAAACACACGCAGGGTCCACTGCACAGAAACAACCTGTCGTCCCCTCATCCGTCGTCCCTCGCCGCAAACATTGGGGATTGATCATTGCGGCGCTTATTGTGGTACCTGTTGTGGTCGTGATGGTTGTGAGTAATGCCGATAACCAGCGATCATTGCCGCAGTCGGATGCCGACAAGGTGCTCAGCCAGGCCGACGATTATTATTTGCAAATGCGCCGACTGGACAATGAAATGGCAATTGAGCTTTATCAGCAGGCGGCGGCGTTGCGACCGGAGTCCGGTGCAGGGCAGGCAGGATTGGCCAATGCGTTGGTTCAACAGGTGATCCGCTGGCCCAATGCGGCAGATGAGCCAGCCGTCGAGGTGCAAAACTTACACCATGCTATACAGCAAGGTCGCACACAGACTGCGGCTGCCAAAAAGAAGCTGGCGCGGGCGCTGGGACTGGCTGAACGGGCAGTAAAAGTGTCGCCGAACGATCCGCGCACACACAAAGCGCTGGGGTTTGTGTATTCGGCACAACAGCGGTATGACGAGGCTTTCGCCAGTTATCAGCAGGCGGTGGCACTCGATAGTAATGCCTGGCAGGCACTGATCAACATGGGTGAGGTACTTGAGATCCAGGGCTACAACGAGGAGGCGCTGGGTTATTACAAGCGTGCATTCGACGCGATGGGTAGGGTGTATGACAGCGAGTCCGCCCAAATTCAGCCATGGTATGCGGATTTGGCCGCGCTGATTGCTGAGCGACATTCAGCACTCGGTCACCGGCAAGATGCCGAAAGCTGGTACCGACACGTGCTGAAGCTGGCGCCATTTAACGCCAATGCCACGCAGGGACTGGCGCAAATTTTAAGGCAACAGGGGGAGCAGCAAGCCGCCGATCGTCTGTGCCAGCATTATCTGGAACGCATTGGTAAAAACGTGTGCCAGGCGGATGAAGGGGGAGTCACCAATGACAAAAACGGATAAGAAAACCGATAATGCAATTTGTCAGGTACTTACCGACGCCTGTGAAACCGCGTTAAAAAAGCACCGGGGCTTTGAATGGGTCACGCATGTCGTCAATTATAAACGGTTTCCGCAGTCGCTGCTGGTTATTTGTATTTTTGATACCGCCGACAGCCTGGCGAAGGCAGACTGTCAGGCGCTACGCGATATTATCAGGCAGCATTTGCTTTCCATCAATATTCGCTTGCCGCAACCACAACGCCAGATCACCTTCGACACTGAAGAAGCCTGCCAGGCTGACAATAACGGAAGCTGGGCACGGCGTCTCGCCATCCGCTAAGGCTACGTTGCCGGGGCGGCGCAACTTGCGTAAACGATTTACCGGTACCATATTAGGCTTAACCACGTCACTGAGTACTTGCTATGCTGCGAATTGCACTTTTTATCGGTACCAATATTGCCATTCTGGCGTTACTAAGCCTAACTTTCACGTTGTTTGGCATTGATGGCCTGCTGGCTGACAATGGCGTCGATCTTAATTTATCTGCATTGCTGGTGTATGCCGCTGTTATCGGTGTCAGTGGCTCGCTGATTTCGTTGTTACTGTCCAAGTTCATAGCCAAACGTACGATGCGGGTGCAGATCATTTCGCAGCCCTCCGGACCTGTCGAACAGTGGCTGGTGCGTACCGTACAGCAGCAGGCAAAACAGGCAGGGATAGGTATGCCCGACGTCGGGGTATTCCATCACCCTTCGCCTAACGCTTTTGCCACCGGCTGGAATAAAAATAATGCGTTGGTGGCCGTCAGTACCGGTTTACTTGAGCATATGAATGATAATGAGGTGGAAGCGGTACTTGCTCACGAGGTCAGTCATGTTGCCAACGGTGATATGGTGACCATGGCCTTGTTGCAAGGTGTGCTGAACACCTTTGTCGTATTTCTTTCGCGTATTATTGGCCATGTGGTTGACCGCGTCGTGTTTAAGGTTGAGCGCGGTCATGGCCCGGCATTCTGGATCGTGTCAATTATTGCCGAACTGATTTTGGGCGTACTGGCAATGATGATTGTGATGTGGTTTTCGCGCCAGCGTGAGTTCAGGGCCGACGCCGGTGGTGCTGCGCTTGCAGGTAAAAATAACATGGCAGCCGCGCTTAAGCGGTTGCAGCAGTATCAGAACGCACCGCAGATGCCCGATGAAATGGCAGCGTTTGCCATCAGTGCCGGCAAGGTGCAGGCGTTATTTGCCAGCCATCCGCCGCTGGAAGCGCGGATAAATGCGCTTATGCAGAACGCTTAACGACAAGCCATCAGGCAGAACACACAGTGCGCTGCCTGATGCGCCGAAGTTAATCACGCCAGCGTTTGACAAGATCCTCATAAGCATCAATCCGGCGATCACGGAAATACGGCCAGATGCGCTTAATTTTTTCCGTGCGCGACATATCCAGTTCAACGCTCAGTGTTTGCTCCCGATCGCTGTCCGCCTGCGCCAGAATTTCACCCTGAGGGCCGGCAATAAAGCTTTGTCCCCAGAACTGAATGCCTGGATCATTGGGGGTCGGCGATGTTTCAAACCCGGTGCGGTTTGCCACAATAACCGGCACCGAGTTGGCCACCGCATGGCCTCGCTGTATCGTTTGCCACGCGCCGAACTGGCGCTGCTGCTCGTCGTCGCTGTCGTTGATATCCCACCCGATGGCCGTGGGATAGAACAACATATCCGCGCCAGCCATTGCCATCAGTCGGGCGGCTTCCGGATACCACTGATCCCAGCAAACCAGCACACCTAACTTACCGATACTGGTATCAATGGGTGTAAAGCCGGTATCCCCGGGGGTGAAGTAAAACTTCTCATAAAACCCGGGATCATCCGGGATGTGCATCTTACGGTAGCTACCAGCAATTTCCTTGCTGCGGTCAAACACGACGGCGGTGTTGTGATACAAGCCAGAGCCGCGCTTTTCAAACAGTGATGTGACCAACACGATATTGTGTTTTTCGGCCAATGCACCGAAATACTCGGTCGCAGGCCCGGGGATTGGTTCGGCCAGGTCAAAGGCATCAGTATCTTCGTTCTGACAGAAATAGAGTGTGCTGTGCAGTTCCTGCAGCAAGATACACTCGCACCCGTCAGCGGCGAGTTCGGCAACCCGGCGCGCACTGTTTTCCCAGTTGGTAGCCTTGTCGTTGTCCGCAACGGCTTGCTGGACAACGCCGACTTTAATCTTGCTGGATGTCATAAAACGTAACTCCTTGCTGAAAGGCATTCAGAACTTCTGGTTTCAGGGTGTTGACCGGCACCTGCATGGAAATGCAGTGAAGACTACCAAACTGCCGGACCAGCACCGAACAGTCCACAGGTTCAATAATATGATCGGGGAACGCTTTCTGAACCACGGCAATGGCTTCACTGTCTTCTGGCTGGCCGTAAACCGGCAATAACAGCGCACGATTACAAATCAGAAAATTGGCATACGATGCCGGTAAGCGCTCACCGTGTTCATTGTACATTTCAGGCAGGGGTAAATGAAACTGCTGATGCTCGGGAAGGTGTTCCGCACACTCTGCGCACAGTGCCTCTAACCCTTCAAAATGCGTGTCGTCAGGCCGGTTTTTGGCGGCCTGGATAACCAGCCCTTTCTCGGGTGTAAAGCGCACCAGCGTATCAATATGACCGTCAGTGTCATCGCCTTCCAGATGACCATTATTGAGCACGGTTACCTGTCGGCACCCCAACATTTCACTGAGTACCTCCCGGTAACGGGCCAGTGTCATTGTGCCATTGCGTTTGGGGTTGAGTAAGCATTGCGACGTCGTCAGTAAATGACCGTGCGCGTCGATTTCCAGTGCGCCGCCTTCCAGTACCACAGGGCTGGAACGCATGGGGGCCTGACACAACTGGCTGAGATAGCGCTGATTAGCCAGATTATCTTCTCTGGCATCAAATTTATCGCCCCAGCCATTGAATCTGAACTCCACCGGCATACCTACCGTGTCGTCACTGTTAGGCGATCCACAGGTCAGAAACCCGTAATCCCGTACCCAGGTATCGTTGAATGAGGCTGGGATAATCAGGACCCTGGCATTATCTGCCAGGCGCGCTTTAACATCCTGAATGTCTTGCGGCGCGCACAGTAAAATAACCCCGGCGTGATAGCGATTAATCGCCGCAATGACATTAACGTATGTCGTGCGCGTCTCTTCCAGCCAGGGGGCCCAATCAGAATTGATATGGGGCCAAGCCAACATTATGGCATCTGTCGAAACCCATTCAGGGAGCAGGGCGCGGGACGCGTGCATACTGTTACCTCAATCACTAAAAACGCTGATTATAGCCCTGCACTTCAAAGAGGCAACTGCCTTATGCGCGCCGACCCTAGATATTTTTCAGGTGACGTCCACCATTAAGATGCAGGGTTTGTCCGGTTATATACTCGCTGTTCAGCAGGTAGTTCACTGCTGCTACTGCCTCATCCGCTCCTGGTGCGGGTGACAGTAAAAATTTGTCCTGGGCTTTGCGGCGGTAGGCGTCACTGTCATTGTCGTTGAACATCAGTAACGATGGCGCAATACTGTTGACCTTAATAGCTGGTGCATAAGCGCGGGAGAAAGACAGCGTCAGATTATGCAGCGCGGCTTTACTGGCGGCGTACGCAAGGTGTTTCTCGCTGCCGGTTTGCTGCACAAAGTCGGTCATATGAATAATGTCTGTCAGATAGCCTGACTGCATAAGGTTCCCTTTCAGCGCTTTGTTCATGCAGTATGGCGCAGTCGCATGCACTGCCATCATTCGTGCAATACGCTCACCGTCGGATTCGTCGGTTGTTTCCGGTGCCCAGTCAGACGCGTTGTGAATGATCGCTCTCAGACCATTGCAAACTGCCTGTATGTCAATGATTGCTCGATCAATAGCCGCCTGAGTGCTAAAATCCGCCTTCACGCCGATAGCACCGCGGGTTAATAAATCATCGACACCGGCTTTGGGCGTGCGGTAAGTAAAAACAACGGGAAATCCCTGTTCAAGCAGGTTACTGGCAATGGCCAGGCCGAGTCGCTGGGACGCTCCAGTGATTAGGATAGGGTTCGACAACATGGTCTCCGGGTGAATAAATACCTCGGTTTACGCTGTGCAGTTAGCCGTTGTTCAGGCATTACTTAAATTTAATTAATGCCGCCTGGTACGGTATAGCTAATCTTTTACGCGTAAAATCAGCGTATAAGAGCAAAACCAAAGTAAGACGTAGTTACGGGAAAAACCCAATGTTAGCAAAAGAAGCAGTGCTTGTACGCGACACACTTGATCAGGCCATTTCCAGTGAGGCGCTGGTCGTCAGAAACGCGCTGGAAGCCAGGGGGCTTGAAACGCCAATGGTCGACACCGGTCTGACAAACGAGCAAAAGCGCAGCAGAATTGAAGCATCAATGCGTGACATCATTTCAACACTGGGACTGGATTTAAGCGATGACAGTCTGGCTGATACGCCTGTACGTATCGCTAAAATGTATGTTGATGAGCTTTTTTCTGGTTTAGATTACCGTAACTTCCCGAAAATCACCCAGATTGAGAACAAGATGCAGCTGGATCAGCCGGTTCAGGTCTCAGATATCAGTCTGACCAGCACCTGTGAACATCATTTTGTCACGATCGACGGCACCGTCAGTGTTTCTTACATTCCCAAAGAGACTGTACTGGGGCTCTCGAAGCTGAATCGCTTAGTTGGCTTTTTCGCGCAGCGCCCGCAGGTCCAGGAGCGCCTGACACAGCAGGTGCTGACCGCAATTCAGGCGTTGTCGGGCACCGATGACGTGGCTGTTTCAATAAATGCGACTCACTACTGTGTGAAGGCGCGCGGTATTCGGGACACTAACTCATACACCCGCACATCCGCACTCGGCGGACAGTTTTTGACAGACAAGGAACTACGCCGGGAGTTTTTCGCAATACAGCAAGGCTAGCTGGGAATGCACGAGCTTTGAGGCTGGGTATGGGTGACAGTAGGTGATTACAATGTGACAGACCCATGCGTGGATCAACTATCGCATAGGTAAATCTTCAGCAATCGAAACGATCAGGTTTATTGAGTCATCCAGGCCGTTGGCTGGCACAACTTCAAGCTTGGTCCGACACTGGCTACAGTAAGTCGTTTGCTCGTGATAGTTGTCGGTAACCTGCTTACGCTCAAGCAGGTTAATGCAACTACAATTTGGGCAGAGATATTCAAGTTGAGAAGACGCGTTCATCGTTTTCCTTCAGTGCTCAAAGTGCACACATCCCTGGTGTTAAACATCGGCAAATCCACCCTCCAGATAGATCTGTCCCCCATACCATCAGTATAGTCCAGCGAGGGAAGGCTGCCTGTCTGTATGGTCCGTTGGTTTATAAGTAAACGTAACGCAAAGAAAAAAAGTTTTGCGGGACCACACCCGCTGTGGCTATCGCCATGGCCGCAACGCGGCCTGGCTGACAACTCAAATCAGGCATCCACCTGGCTTCCCGGCGCCTCGACGAACCACCATGCGAGTTGCAAAGGGCGCAATGTGAGCAGGTGTTCATGGCCCTCTAGCTTGGCCTGACTGAGCAAATCGACAGCGGCGTGATGCTGTATGGCATTAAGCACGCTGCCATCACATTGCTGGACATGGTCGCTGAAATTACAGGTTACCAGTAATTTCTGACCCTGATAGTGCTCGCGCAAGAAGGCAAAGCAATGGTCATTACCGGTGTATAAGATGCGTGTTGAGGCATCGCCGAATACCGCATACGAGCGACGTAGCTCAAGCATACGCTGCATCGTAGCAAAGATTTGCCGGCGGGTTTGCAGCCTCAGGCTCTGCTTTGCGGTTTCGCTGGCGAGAACGTGACTGATATCCTCGTCGGTAACGGCAATCCGGTGTACCCAACGGTCATCATGCGCTTTGCTGGGATCCATGCGATAGCCATAATCATTGGTAAGGGCCAGCTCGTCGCCGGCATAAATCAGTGGTATTCCGCCTATGCTAAAGGTGATGCCGTACATCAGCATCATACGTGCTACCGCGTCCTGAATGTGTTGATGATCGTGTTGCTCAAGCGCGGTTTCCAGACCACACAATGAGGCCAGAGAGCCACATACCCGACAGTCGCCGTTCGACGGGTTTTCTGCAAACGGCACGCCATTGGCAAAGCTGCCCTCAAACCGTCCGGTAAAGAACTGGTTGAGAAAATAGCGGTGGTCATCGGGATTAATTCCCAGATCCCAGGCGACTGCGTCGTCAAATGTCCAGCCAATATCATCATGACTACGCACATAATTTACCCAGGCGCAGTCTGCAGGAATGGTGAAGCTCTTTTGCATCGATGCAGTCAGCAGGCGAGTTTTGCGCGTGGCCAGACTATTCCATAAAAGCGCCATTAGCAGTGGATTGTACGACAACTGGCACTCGTCTTTATGGATATATTCCATAACTTCATCGGGGTGCACAATGGCTTCGGATTTAAACACAACCGCTGGGGCAACAATTTGCAGGCAACAGTTAAAAGCCTGGATCAAGGTATGTGCTTTTGGCTGACTTTCACAGCTTGTGCCTACCTCTTTCCAAATAAATGCCAGTGCGTCGAGGCGAAGGCCAGCGCAGCCAAGATTGGCTAAAAACAGCATTTCTGCGGTAATGGCATTAAAGACAGCCGGGTTTGAATAGTTTAAATCCCACTGAAAGCTGTTGAATGTAGTCCATACCCATTTCTGCACGGTGTCATTGAAGGTGAAACTACCGCGCCGAACCTGTGGAAATATTTCCCGTAAGCTCTCCTCGTACAGATCAGGCAAGGTGCGGTCATCAAACATGTAATAAAAGTCCTGATAGGCCTTGTCGCCACCAAGCGCTGCCTTTGCCCAGGCATGTTCATCAGAGGTGTGGTTAAAAACGAAGTCCAGGATAAGGTTGATACCGGCCTTCTCCAATGCACTGGCAAGCTTTTTTAAATCGTCGGTTGAGCCCAAAGTGGGATTGACCTTACGGTAATCGGAAACCGCATAACCCCCGTCACTGTCACCTTCTGGTGAGTCATACAGAGGCATCAGATGGAGGTAGGTGATACCCAGCGCTTTAAAATAGGGGATTTTGTCATGCAGATCGCGCAGAGTAGGGCCCATCAGATCCACGTAGCAGGCCATGCCTACCTGTTCTTCCCCGCGATACCAGGTGCTGTTTTTGAGTTTCTCGGCGTCCTGCTTCTTAAGTGATGCCTGACGGTTTTTAACCCCTTCTCTGAGGGTTTCCACCAACTGCTGTAAATGCCAGTGGCAGTCATACTGATGCCCGAAGACGGTAACAAAGCGCTCGAAGAGTGTGGGAAAGTGCTGCTGAAGACGCCGGGTAAATAGTGCGGCATCTTTTTG